>NZ_JBFALC010000007.1:0-243800 GCF_040656035.1 Streptomyces sp. NPDC050211 | reverse complement strand
CCGGGCTGCGCGACCCACCCCGCCCCAGCCACCGCGCCGGGCCGCGCGACCCACCCCCGGCCCGCACCAGCCAGCGTTCACGTCACTCACACCGGATCCGCAGTTCCCCGCCCATCACCGGCAACCCCCCGCAAAAGATCCCGCCCGAACTCGACCATCTTCTTCGCGTAGTCCTCGGTCCACTCGGCCCGCTCAGCGATATCCGCCGCCGTCAGCCGATCAAACCGCCGAGGATCCGCCAACTGCGCGGCCGCGATCGCCTGAAATTCCACCGCACGATCCGTCGCCGCCCGAAACGCCTGCGTCAGCTCCGTCGCCCGCGCCAGCAACGCGCGCGGATCCTCGATCGACTCCAGATCGAAGAAGTGCTCCGGATCGTCAGCCACCTGCGCGGGCTCGAAGAGCAGGGGCGCGGGGCGTAGCCGCGGTTCGTTCCGACGCGGCGTGGGCTCCGCCATGTCTGTCTCCTCCTCGTACGTCATGGGCGGCCGGCCTGTGGAGCGGGCCACCGTCCATTGTCTCGCGCCTCCGCAAGTGGGCCTCCGGCACATGGCACCGGCACAGGCATCACGGCCGCCACCCCACCCGCCGCTCGGCCAGATGCGCCAGCACCGCGTGGTTCGCCTCCCAGCCGTCAGGGAACTTCACGACCGTCCCCAGCTGCACCGGCTCGGTCGACGGATATTCGTCCAGCAGGTCGCTCACCCCGGCCCGGCAGACCACGATGCAGGCGTGCCGGTGGCGGGAGGTGAGGACGCAGAGCCGTCCGGTCTCCAGGTGGAAGGCGGTCGCGTCGGGGCGGCCGGACAGGGGGTGAAGGATCACTGTCACGTCGTACTCCCGCCCCTGAAGCCGGTTCGCCGTGTCCACGGTGACATCGGGGACACCCAGCTCGCCCAGCGCCGCCCGTACCGCCGCCGCCTGGTCCCGGTGTGCCGTGCCAACCGCGATCCGGTCGGCGGTCAGGGGCGCCGGTCCGTCCGACCGCTCCGACGTGGCCGCACCGCCCCGGTCCAGCAGCCGTCGTACGACCGTCGCCACGGCCCGGACCGCCTCCGGATCGGTGCGCGGGGTGCGCCGGGCGGGCAGTTCCAGCAGGCCCCAGCCCGATGCGGCCGCCTCGTCGATCACCCGGTCGGGGCCGGAGCCGTCCGAGGGGACCGCGAAGGTCAGCCGCCGGTCGCCGTGGACCGTGCCACTGCGGAACGGCGTGTACGGGTAGAAGGCGTCCGACACCAGGGGCGCCGCGGACGCCGGGAGCCGCCAGGACACCGGGAGGCGGTGCTGCGGCAGCTCGGGGTTGTGGGCGAGCAGGGTGGTCACGGCGGAGCCGGACGGGTCGTACGACAGGCCCGCCCACTGCTCGCTGCCCACGATCGAGAACGGATCCAGCTGCCCCGGGTCGCCCACGAACAGCGCCCGCTCGAACAGCCCGGCCACGGCGAGCAGCGCGTCCGAGCGCATCTGGTAGGCCTCGTCGACGATCGCGTGCCGCCACGGCTCGTCAACCTTGACGTGCGCCCACTTGGCGGCCGTCGAGACCACCACTGGGAGGCCGGTCAGCTCGGCCGCCTTCGCGGACTTCCGTACCTGCGGAAGGTCGTCCAGCGCCTTGTCGTACGGGTCGGTGTCGCTGCTGTGCAGCCGGCCGACCGGCAGCTCGGGGTTCTTCTCGGCGAGCCTCAGCACCAGGTCGTCGACCTGGGCGTTCGTCTGCGCGACGACCATCAAGGGGCGCCCGGCATCGGCCAGTTCCAGCGCCGCACGGACCACGAGCGTGGACTTGCCGGCGCCGGGCGGGGAGTCGACGACGACGCCCCGATGCGTGCCGTGCAGGGTGTCGGCGAGGATCGCGTCGGTGGCGCGGGCGGCCTCCGCACCCGGGTCGAAAGCGGCCTGGGCCTTCACAGCACGTCCTCCGCGGTCATGGGGTCGGCCTCGGGGAGGACCGCCTCGCCGGGCGGCCCGCCATGGGTCCACGGGGTCTGCTCGGGGTCGGGCAGCTTGGCGCCGCCCCGCTGTTCGTGCTCGAAGAGCGTGAAGCAGACCGCGTCGCCCTTGTCCGGCACCGAACCTTCCTCCGGCACCTTGCCACGGCCCATCTTGTCGACGATCCGCAGCACGATCAGATCGTCCCCCGCGCGCTCGACGAACTCCGCCGCCTGCGGCTTCCCGCCCAGCGACCGGTACACCCTGACCCGCTCGCCGAGATGCGGCCGGTCGCCGGTGCGGACCGTGATCAGCGGGCGCGGGCTGGGGCGCTTGCTCTCGCTGTACGCCATGACGACATCCGTGATCTCGCCCGCGAACGCCTCTCCGGACAGCCGCCGCCCGGCCATCACCAGCGGGTCGTCGAGCGCCTCCTGGGCCTCCAGACGGGCCTGCTCCCGCTCGCGCGCGGCGAGCTTGTTGGCCGCGGTGACCGCGTCGTCGCGGCGCGGCTGCGGGGGCTCGCCGGCCACGATCCGGTCGCGATGGGCGGTGAAGGACCAGCGGTCGCGGGTCCACCGCTCCTCGATGTGCGCGCCGGTGGGCAGGGCCCGCAGCAGGTCGAGGCCCTGCCAGACCTTCTGCCAGGTGGGCAGCGTACGGCTCAGCACCAGGTCGCGGATCTCCCGCTCGGCGGCGGTGAGTTCACCGAGCCGGTTGTCCGCCTCCAGGCCGTCCTCGGCAGCGGCGAGGGCGGTGCGTGCGCCGTTGTAACGCTCGATGGCGGGCGCGAGCAGCCTGTTGTCGAAGGCCGGGTCGGTGGCCGGACCGGCGGGCGGGCACAGCAGCTGGCCCTGCCGGTCCCGCGCCAGCTCGGCCCGCAGCGCGGCCTCGGCTCCCGACTCACCCTCCGGGGGGTCGATCCACGCGAGCAGCGCGCCGAGGTGCTGGTCCTCGAGGCTGGACTGGCCGGTCGCCCAGTGCCGGGCCAGCACGTCCGTCATGGCCAGCAGCAGCGAGGAGCCGGGCACGCGGGCCCGCTCCCCGAAGTGGGTCAGCCACCGGCCCAGCAGCGGGACCCGGGGCGGCGCCGGATACGGGGTCTCCGGGTCCTGCACCGCCGTGCGCCGAAAGCGCATGGAGCGTCCCAGCAGTCGTACGAAATCGACGCCCGCGCGGCTCGGGACGATCAACTGCGGGGCGTCCGCGCACAGTTCGACCTCGACCTTGACCCGCTTGCCGGTCTCGGGGTCCGTCTCGGAGCGCTCGGCGGCCTCGACCGCTTCGGCGTACCCGTCGACATACGGCAGCACGACATCCGCCAGCTCCGCCAGGAACGCGAATCTGAGGTCGCGGTCGCGTGGCTGCGGTACGACCAGGAGGCGCGGCGCGTCCTGGTCGGTGCCCACCAGCGCGCCGAGCGGGGCGCCGGCCTCACCGGCGGTGGTGAGCGGCACGAAGACCAGGGGGTGGTCGGACAGATGCCGGTGCCGGACCGTGGCGGCGGGCTGGGCGTGACCGGTGGCGACGGCTTCGAGGCGGGCGAGAGTGGAGATCAGCGACACGGAGCGGCCTCCCCCGCACGCCGGTCGAGCGCCTCGGCCCGTAGCTCCGCCGCCCGGCGCAGCGCCGCCACCGCCGGGTCGTCCGGGTCTCCGGCCTCGCCGCGGGCCGCCGCGAGCACGTCCCCGACCGTCGTCAGCCCGCCCAGCTCGGCCCGCACCGAGCGGCCGAGGGAGGTCACCGCGCCGGCCGCGCGGGAGCGGTCACGGCAGTGGAAGGCCAGCTCGCAGGCGGACAGGCACTCGGGCGCGTAGGTCGCCGGAACCGACTCGACGGCCGCGGTCAGCTCGGCGGCGGGCAACTCGGGGGAGAAGCAGGTGTTCTCCGGGAGCGCGTCGGCGATGTCCTGGATGCGGGTGAGCCGGGCCAGCTGGCGGCCGGTCACCGCGCGCTGCTTGCGTACGTCGACGGCGGACGCCGTGGGCAGGTTGGAGAAGTCCTTCGGGCAGACCAGCAGCACCCGATGGCGTACGCGCGGGGTGGGGGTGAGGCGGGCCGCGACCTGCTCCAGTGCCAGGACGTACACCGCGGCCTGGCGGGCTGCCGCGCCCACCTTCGCCGGGTCCGCCGAGCCGTCCAGCATCGGGAAGGACTTGATCTCCACGACCGTCCAGCTGCCATCGGGGTGCACGACCACCGCGTCCGGCTCCAGGAAGGCGGGCGACCCGGCGACGTCGAGGGCGAGCATCGGATGGTCGAGCAGCGTCCAGTCACCGGCTTCCACGGCCTCGCGCAGCGCCAGCGCCGTACGCGCGGACCGCCCCTCGGGGCCGATCGCGGACAGGTCGGGCACGTGCGCGCGTGCGGGCGGCTCGGCGCTGCGGTCCAGCTTCTCGTGCACCAGCCGCAGCAGCTCCGCACCGCCGTCGGCCTTGACCTTCGCCTCGAACGCGTTGCCCCGGACGAACGCGAACTGCGACTGCCCGAAGGCCGACGGGGCGCCCAGCGCGCTCGCCAGCGCCGCCTTGTCCACCCCGGCGCCGTCGAGGATCGCGCGCCGCTTGCAGCCCGGGTTGGCGGCGAGTGCGGCCAGGGCACGGGCGTCCAGTGCCTTGGCCGGTACGTCGGGGCCGCGCAGCTCAGCGAGCCGGTGCCGGAGTGCTGTCCCCCGCGTCCTGGGGGGCGGCACTCGGCTCGGCTCCGGATCCGAACCGGGACTCGCGCTGCCGTGGAATGTGCTCACCCGGGGAAGTCTGGCATCCGCCACTGACAATTGAGGCCGGTGCGTCGACAGTGCCCGCTGCGCCGGACACGACCCGCGCCACCAGCCGCGTCCGGACCAGGTCGGCGACCCGCAGCACATACGGCGTCAGCAGGAACCCGGCGCCCATCACGGCCGCACCCGCGACCGCGTCGAGGAAGTAGTGGTTCGCGGTGCCCATCACCACGATCGTCGTCACCAGCGGGTAGACGACGGCGGCGACCTTGGTCAGACGCGTCCCGCCGTACCGCCAGAGGATCACGCCGCACCACAGCGCCCAGCCGCAGTGCAGACTCGGCATCGCCGCGTACTGGTTGGTCAGGCCGCCCAGCCCCTTCGGCGCGCTCGCGTCGCCGCCCCACCAGCCGTACGAGCTGTACTGCGCCATCGTGTCGATGAAGCCGTGGCTCGCGTCGAGCAGACGGGGCGGGCAGGTCGGCATCAGCGTGAAGCCGATCAGGCCGATGAAGGTGGACGTCATCAGCCAGGTGCGGGCGGCCCGGTAGTGCCGGGAACGGGACCGGAAGAGCCAGATCAAGATCGCGGGCGTGACGGCGTAGTGCAGCGACGCGTACCAGAAGTCGGCCGGGACGCCGATCCAGGGCTCGCGGGTGAACAGGCGGTTGAGCGGATGCTCCGCGTTGAGATGGAGGACCTTCTCGATCTTCAGGATCGCCAGGCCGTGGTCGACAGCCCTGGAGACATCGCCCCCGACGAGCAGCCGGCCGGCGGAGTAGCAGGCGTACACCAGCAGGATCAGCGGCAGTTCGGTCCACCAGCGCGGCCGGGTCCGTGGGGCTGCCTCGGTGCCCAGTGTCTCGGCGTGCGGCATCCGATCGCCCTCCCCCTTCTCGTCGCGCGGCCCCCGGCGCTCCGGACGTGCCACTTTACGGTGTATGCGCGAGCCCCCGAGGGGCGCCCCCGGCCCTGATAGACGCAGAGATCGCCCGGCGGGTTGCCCCTGCACGCCGTAGGCGATGATGAAGGGGTCCCACTCGATTCCTCATGGAATCCCTCTGGAAAGGTCTTCCATGGCACCGCGCATCCTGCTGGCCAGGCACGGACAGACGGCGTGGTCGCTGTCCGGTAGACACACCGGCAGGACCGACGTCCCTCTGCTCGAGGAGGGCCGCAGCGGCGCCAAACTGCTCGGCGAGCGGCTGCACCGGGCACCGTACGACGGTCTCCCCGGCGTCGAGGTGCGCACCAGCCCCCTGGCACGCGCGCGTGAGACATGCGAACTGGCCGGGTTCGGGGAACGCGCGCGTGCCTGGGACGTGCTCATGGAGTGGGACTACGGCGCGTACGAGGGCATGACGCCCGACGAGATCCAGTCCGGTCGGCCCGGCTGGCTGATCTGGCGCGACGGGGTGCCCGACGGGGAGAGCCTCGCCGAGGTGACGGCCCGTGCGGACGAGGTCGTCGCCTGGGCGCGGGCGGCGGACCGGGATGTGCTGGTCTTCGCCCACGGGCACATCCTGCGGTCCATCGGCGCGCGATGGCTGGGCCTGCCGCTCGATTTCGCGGCTCGGATACGGCTCAATCCCACGTCGCTGTCGGTGCTCGGGTGGGCGTACGGCGAGCCGGCGATCGAGAGCTGGAACGACCTGGGGCACCTGGGCGGGTAGGGCCTACGGGGCTGCTCATGCCGTACGCGGGAGCGACGCGTGGCGCTCCAGGAAGGCCGACACGTCCGAGGCGCGGCGGTGCGGGAGCAGCACGCGCGCGGTTCCCGCCAGCATGGTCTGGATGCGGGACGACTGGACCTCGTTGAGGAGATCCAGGACGCGCATGCCGGCCAGGGCCGCTTCGTCGGGGTGGCCGCCGCGGGCGAGGTCGTCGGCCAGTTCGGCGGTGTACAGGGCGATGTTGCGGGTGAAGTGCGGGTCCTGGAGCTGGGCCGCGCGCCGGGCGTGGCGGGCCGCGCGGGGCCAGTCGCCCAGGGTGGACCAGCACTGCGCCTCCAGACCCTCCAGTTCGGCCTCTCCGTAGAAGCTCATCCACTCGGGGTCGTCCTCCGAGGGGCCGCGGTCGTACAGGGCCTGGGCGCGGGCCAGTGCCTGCTCGCAGCCGGTGCGGTCGGCGAGCCCCGCCCAGCCGCCCGCCTCACGCAGTGCGAGCAGCGACATCAGGCGGGCGGAGCCCAGGGGACGTGCGACGCGTTGCGCGGCCTGCGCGGCGCGCAACGCCTCCCGCGGCCGTCCCGCGTCCCGTGCGAGGAACGCCGTGTTGCAGAAGGCGTGCGCCTCGAGGCCGGAGTCGCCGGACATCCGGGCGGTCGCGAGCGCCTCCGCGTAGTGCGAGCGCGCGTCGTCGAACCGGCCCGAGTCATGGGCCAGCCAGCCCACCGAGATGGCCAGCTCACCGGCGCCGGAGTGCAGGCGGTCGGCGGTCGTCTGCCGGGTCGCCCCGGCGTCGAGCAGCGCGTACGCGGCGCGCAGTGGGGCCGCCGCGCGCTGGTAGAGGCCGTCCGCGCCGTGCCGGTCGTCGAGCAGCCGGATTCTGCGGACGGCTTCCTCCAGGGCATCCGCCTCGCCCGCTCCGGAGCGGCGAGCCGGGCGCTGTGCGGCCGATGCGTCGGCGGCGAGCCCGATGGGGCCCAGGGCGGCGGCCACCGTGGCGCCACCGCCGGTCATGAATGCGCGACGTAGCACGTCGCTCTCCTCGTGGTTCTCGTGCGTCTCGTAGGGGTTCTGCGGGTCATACGGCTCGTACGCCCCCTCCGTCTCACCGGGTTCGTACGCCGGGCTTGTGGTGTGCAAGGGGGGAGCGTCCTCGGGGTTTCGCGCCCCGCGTCCGCGTACGGATGCGCGGGGCGCGAAGCCCAGGTCGGTGAGCGTGCGGCCGGGGAACATGTGCAGGAACACCCGCTCGTACGCGTAGTTGGGGCAGCGGATCTCACCCGCCTCGACCCGACCGATGTAGCGCGCGTCACAGCTGACCCGCTCACCGATCTCGCGGGCGGCTCGCCGGATCGCCGCGGCGAACTCGGCCGGCGAGCGCTGGGCGCGCAACTGCCGGAACGCGAGATTCGGCCGCGGTGGCCGGGGAGACTGAGACGAGGTCACCTTTGACGACGCCATGGCCGGGTCCTCTCGTGCGAACCGTCGAACCATGCCGGATATAGGGCTGGTTGTCCGTGAGGCACCCCTGTGTCCGGCGGGCAAGAACGTACCTGCTGTGTCGGAGCCACCACGCAGTGTTTGGCTACAAACCGGATATCTCATCCGTGATCTGCCATGAACTGCCATCCTTTGCGGCTGACTTCTCGCGTAGCCGTTGACGCGGCGACGCGTTGGACTCTGTGGACCGGGAGCCGCCCGACTCCCGACCCGCTCGTCCTAGGAGGGGTTCCGTGGTGGAGGCCGGGATGGAGACCAGCCAGAGAGTCGAAGCGTGTATGCCGTGTGTGCCGAGTGCCGCGGTGACGATGGCGGGGCATGCGCCGACGCCCGAGAGCAGCGCGACGCCGTTCGCCGCCGATGCGGACGGGTGCGACCTGGTGACCGTGCCCGCTCGGCAGGGGCTGGAGGCGGTCGACATCCTGCGGCGGGGGGCCGGGGACTCGGTGGGGCCGGTGCTGCACGACGACGGCTGCGACACGTTGGGCTTCGTGGTGCCGGCCGGGACTGCGGCGGGGTGGGATGTTCCGGGGAGTACGTGTACGGAGACGGATGGGCGGGGGCCGTGTGTGAACGTGAACCCCGAGCCGCCGGTGGAGGGGTCGGACTGGCTGCTGCCGCCGGGGGAGGCCGACCTGGCGACGGATCCGGCAGTGCTGCGGGCGGCGCTGGGGGAGGCGGCTCGGTTGATCGAGGCGGCGGACAACTGTCGGTGACGTGCGGTGTGACGTGACCGTCGGTGGGGGCTGGGCGGGGGGCGTTCGCGCAGCCCGGCGCTGACGGGGTGCCGCCTGCGCCCACCCGTGCCGCCCCAGGCGGCACGACTGCCCGCAGCTTGAGCGGGGTGGCGGGCGGCGGTTGCCCGCGGCTTGGACGGGGCGGGCGGCGGTCGTCCGCAGGCTGGGCGGGGCGGGTATTGGTGGCCCGCAGCTTGGGCGGGTGGGGCGGGCATCGGGCGCCCGCGGCTTGGGTGGGGTCGTCCGCAGGCTGGTGGGGGTGGCTGCCTCGATAATGGGTCAATGGGAAAGTCCAGGAGCTTGCGGCGGCGGGGTGCGGGTGAGGCGGCTGTCGTTGAGGCTGTGGATGGGGGGCTGGCCGAGCTCATACCTGATCGGGATCGCAGCCGGGGCTGGACGTTGCTCATCGACGGGGCGCCGCAGTCGTATGTGGACCTGGACGACCCCGCCCATCTCTCCTTCGAGTACCAGCGGCGGCTCGGTCACGTCGTCGATCTCGTCGCCGCGCCCGGCAGCCCCGTTCACGTCGTGCATCTCGGCGGTGGGGCGCTGACGCTGGCCCGCTATGTCGCGGCCACCCGGCCCCGGTCGACCCAGCAGGTCGTCGAGCGGGACGCCACCCTCGTACAACTGGTGCGCAAGCAACTGCCGTTGGAGCCGGGGGCCCGTATCCGGGTGCGGTCCGTGGATGCGCGGGAGGGGCTGGCCAAGGTGCCCGACGGATGGGCCGACCTGATCGTGGCCGATGTGTACAGCGGGGCCCGCACGCCCGCCCACCTCACCTCGACGGAATTCCTCGACGAGGTGCGCCGGGCGCTCAGACCGGGCGGCTGGTACGCCGCCAACCTCGCGGACGGCCCACCGCTGACCCACCTCCGGGGCCAGATCGCCACCGCGTCCGCCCGTTTCGCAGAGCTGGCACTAGTGGCCGACCCGACGGTGCTGCGGGGAAAGCGGTTCGGCAACGCGGTGCTGGTCGCCTCCGACCACCCGCTCCCCATCCCCGAACTAACCCGCCGAGCCGCCTCCGACCCCCACCCGGCCCGAGTCGAACACGGCAAACCCCTCACCGATTTCACCGGCGGAGCCACACCGGTGACGGACGCAGTGGCGGTAGCGTCCCCAGCACCCCCACCATCGGTCTTCCGCTAAAAACGCCGGGGTGCATCAGCGCCCCGAAAGGGGCGCGGGGAACTGCGCGACAAGCCCCCACGAACCCGCAGACGACAAACAACCAACCAGCGGAGCTAATACGTCCCGATCTCAACCCGAGGCGCACTGTCGTGCCAAGTACAGAACACCGACACCCGATCCGCCCCCTTCGCGAACTCCACCCGAATCCACGTCTCCGTCTTCCACACCTGCATCGACCACCCGGCGGCCGGCGAAGCCGACACCAGCGTCGCCGAGCTCTCACCCAGATCGAACACCGCGCGCCCACCCTCGGTGTCGTAGCTCTTGACCCGGCCGGAGGCGGTAGGAGAGGGGCTGGGGGCTTGCGTCGACGCCGAAGCCGAGGGCGTCGCACGCGGCTTCGGCGTCGACGGCGGCTCGCTCGACGGAGTCGCCCGCGCCGTCGAGGAGGACAGCGGTTTCGACTCCTGCGTGGTCGCGTCGCCGGACGTGATGGGGAGGGCGCGCGGCGGGTCGTATGCCGTGCCCGCCATCACCGTGTGGACACCCCACCACGACAGCGTGACCGCCGCGCCCGTGGCGAGCGTCCACGCGAGTACGTGTATGAGACCTCTGCGCATCGCGCGCCATACTGCCTCACGCGTCCCACCCGTGTCGCCCGGATGCGCACCGCCTGGAGTTATCCACAGGCGCCGGACCGGTGTCCATCGCATGGCGTACGGTGCGGCGCATGGCAAGTGTGCTCGTGGTCGAGGACGACCAGTTCGTACGCTCGGCCCTCATCCGGCATCTGACCGATGCCGCGCACACCGTGCGCAGCGTCGGCACCGCGCTCGAGGCGCTGCGCGAGGTCGCCCATTTCCGTTTCGACGTGGTCATTCTCGACCTCGGTCTGCCCGATCTGGACGGGTCCGAGGCGCTGAAGATGCTGCGCGGCATCACTGATGTCCCGGTGATCATCGCCACCGCGCGGGACGACGAGACGGAGATCGTCCGGCTGCTGAACGCGGGCGCGGACGACTACCTGACCAAGCCGTTCTCGGTCGACCATCTCTCCGCCCGGATGGCCGCGGTGCTACGGCGGTCCCGTGCGGCGGCGGGGGAGGCGCCCCCGTCCACCGTGATCCGGGTCGGCGGGCTGACCGTGGATCCGCTGCGCCGCCAGGCCGAGCTGGACGGCGTACGCCTCGACCTGACCCGGCGCGAGTTCGACCTGCTCGCCTTCCTGGCCGGGCGGCCCGGTGTCGTCGTGCCGCGCAAGGAACTGCTCGCCGAGGTGTGGCAGCAGTCGTACGGCGACGACCAGACCATCGACGTCCATCTGTCGTGGCTGCGCCGGAAGCTGGGGGAGACGGCGGCGCGACCGCGTTATCTGCACACCCTGCGCGGGGTCGGTGTGAAGCTGGAGCCACCAGGGGTGGAGCCATGAGGTGGGCGCTGGTCAAGGTCTCGCTGGCGGTCACCGCCATGGTCGTGGTCGCCTTCGCGGTGCCGCTGGGCCTCGTCATCAAGGAGATGGCCCGGGACCGTGCGTTCTCCAACGCCGAGCGGGAGGCCGCGGCCGTCGCCCCGGCGCTGTCCATCACCACCGACCGCGACCAGCTCGAGCGCGTCGTCGCCTCCGCGGGCTCGGATGCCGGGATGGCCGTGCACATACCGGCCTCCGACGGGGCCGCCGCCGTCGGCCTGGGCAAGCAGCGCGCCGCCGACGAGGACATCGCGACCGTACGGAAGCTGGGCCGGGCCTCCACCACCGAGGTGCCCGGCGGGTCCACGCTGCTGCAACCGGTCGCGCTGAGCTCCGGTGAGATCGCCGTGGTCGAGGTGTACGTCCCCGAGTCCGAGGTGACGAACGGCGTCGACACCGCCTGGGCCGTGCTGGCCGCGGTGGGCGTCGCGCTCATTGTCGGCTCGGTCGCGGTCGCCGACCGGCTGGGCGTACGGATGGTGCAGCCCGCGCAGCGGCTGGTCGAGGGCGCGCATGAACTGGGGGAGGGGAAGCTGGGCTCCCGGGTGCCGGAGGAGGGGCCGACCGAACTGCGGCTGGCGGCCGTCGCGTTCAACTCCATGGCCGATCAGGTCGTACAACTGCTGGCGAATGAAAGGGAGTTGGCGGCCGATCTGTCCCACCGGCTGCGCACCCCGCTGACCGTGCTGCGGCTCAACGCCGCCTCGCTGGGGGACGGGCCCGCCGCCGAGCAGACACGGGCCGCGGTCGCGCAGCTGGAGCGGGAGGTGGACACCATCATCCAGACGGCGCGGGAGGCCAAGCCGCAGACCGCTGCGCCCGGTGCCGGGGCCGGGTGCGACGCGGCCGAGGTGGTGCGGGAGCGGATGGGGTTCTGGTCGGCGCTCGCCGAGGACGAGGGGCGCAAGGTGCGGGTGGCCGGGGTCGACCGGCCGGTGCGGATACCCGTGGCCCGGGCGGATCTGGCGGCCGCGCTGGACGCTTTGCTCGGCAATGTCTTCCGGCACACCCCCGAGGGCACGGCCTTCGCCGTCGACGTGCACAACGGCGAGGACGCGGTGATCGTGCTCGTCTCCGACGCGGGCCCCGGCATCACCGACCCCGAGGCCGCGATGGCCCGCGGTCGCGGCTCGGGAAGCGCCGGCTCGACCGGCCTCGGGCTGGACATCGTGCGACGCCTCGCGGAGTCGACGGGCGGCGACGTGCGCATCGGCTCCTCGGTGCTCGGCGGCACAGAGGTGCGGATCTGGATCCAGCTGGACGGGCGGGCACCGGAGCGCAGGGGGCATCGGGGGCGGACGGTACGGCGGCGGAGGCGGTCGGCTTCCGTGAAGTGAGCGTTCGCCGACGCCCATGGGGGCGGTTTGGGCTCGGCCCTTTAAGGCGGGTTGGCCTCGGACTTTGGGGCCGGATTGGTCTCGACCTTTAACCCTCCCCGATCCCCTCCTTAAGCGAGCCCTAAGATCCCCAACCCCCGTCCGGATCAGGCGCTTTGCCCGATTCCGGATCGCTAGCGTGCTGCCGCACCCCCACCCCCGTGAACAGCGAAGGCAGGCACGCGCATGAGCAGCACGCACCGGCGCAGGATCAGTGGCAGGAACAAGGTGATCGCCGGCCTGGTCGCGGCGGCCGTGGCCGGCGGTGGCGCGGTCCTGTTCACCGGGACCGCGCAGGCGGCCGGTGTCGGCGCTGCCTACACCAAGACCAGCGACTGGTCGACGGGCTACACCGCGCAGTACGTCGTCACGAACAACAGCGGCGAGGCGAAGAGCGACTGGGTGCTGGAGTTCGACCTGCCGTCCGGCAGCAGGCTCAGCTCGCTGTGGAACGCCGAGTCGAGCGTGAGCGGTCAGCGCGTCACCGTGAGGCCGCCGGCCTGGGACAAGGACGGCCTGGCGCCCGGCGAGTCCGTCACCGTCGGCTTCGTCGTCAACGGCACCGGCGCCCCGACCGGCTGCCTCGTCGACGGCGCGAAGTGCTCCGCCGACGACGGCGCCACACCCGAGCCGACCGGACGCCCGACGCAGACCTCAACCCCTACCCAGAGCCCGACCCCGACGGCCAAGCCCACCCAGACCGCCACCGCCACAGCCTCCCCCTCCCCGTCGCAGAGCACCGGCGACGGCACCACCGCCGGCTCCGGTTTCGCCCCGTACGTGGACACGTCCCTCTACCCGGCCTTCGACCTGGTCGGCACCGCCGAGGCCACCGGTGTGAAGGACTACAACCTCGCCTTCATCACCGACGGCGGCGGCTGCACACCCAAGTGGGGCGGCGTGAGCGACCTGGCGAGCGACGCGGTGGCCGCGCAGATCGGCGACCTGCGGGCCAAGGGCGGCGACGTCCGGGTCTCCTTCGGCGGCGCGGCGGGCTCCGAGCTGGCCACGACCTGCTCGTCGGCGGACGCGCTGGCGACGGCGTACGGCAAGGTCGTGGACGCGTACAAGCTCACCAAGGTCGACTTCGACGTGGAGGGCGGCGCGCTGCCGGACAAGGCGGCGAACACGCGCCGCGCCCAGGCCATCGCCAAGCTCCAGCAGGCCCACCCCGACCTGGACGTCTCCTTCACCCTCCCGGTGATGCCCGAGGGCCTGACCCAGCCGGGCGTCGACCTCCTGTCCGACGCCAAGCAGAACGGCGTCGACATCAACACGGTCAACATCATGGCGATGGACTACGGCCCGGCGTACAGCGACGACATGGGCACCTACGCCGAGCAGGCCGCCACCGCCACCCAGGCCCAGGTCAAGAGCGTCCTCGGGCTCTCCGACAGCGCCGCCTGGAAGACGGTCGCCGTCACCCCGATGATCGGCGTCAACGACGTCGTGACCGAGATCTTCAAGGTCGACGACGCCACCCAGCTGGTGAACTTCGCCAAGTCCAAGGGCCTCGGCTGGCTGTCCATGTGGTCCGCGACCCGCGACAAGCAGTGCCCGGGCGGCACCAAGCCCGCCGCCGACGCGACCTGCAGCTCGATCATCCAGGACGAGCACGCGTTCTCGAAGGCGTTCGGGGCATACAACTGAGTTCTGTGTGGGGCGGAATGCGCACAGCGTGAAACGTGTGCCGAATACCGCCAACTCCCTTTCCCTTTCGGTTAATTGCGTGGCGCAACCGCTATTCGCGCCGCTACGATGCCACTCCGATTGGTGCGCACGACCCGCTCACGTCGTGCGCACCCGGGGGAATCGGGGGAGCTATGGGCTCGGTACGATCGCGGCTGCTCTGTCTGCCCGTTGCCGGTGTGTTGACGCTGGCCCTGGTGGGTGCGGCGGGTTGTGGGAATTCCTCCGCTTCCTTCACCCCGACGTTCGCTCCGGTGACATTCACGCTCGACGCCTCCGGAAAGATCACCGTTTCGGTGGCGAAGAACTTCGTGACGCCGATCGGGATTTTCTCGGTGGAAACGGGGGTGGAGCACCAGTTCGACATCAATCCCAAGGGATTTCTCACCGCGGTCTTCCGCTACCTGGACCCGGAACGCGGGCTCGTCGAAGCCGGATATCAGATCAAGACGGACCGCAGGGTCGAGCCGGCCCTCGACGGCCAGGAACTCGCGCCCGCGCAGGGCGGCACGCTCCGTATCGACGCCACGGACGCCGAGCCGGGCGAGACCACCGAGCTGACGATCTCCGACACCCCGCAGGACACGCCGGTGCCCAGCGCCTCGGCGTCCGCGTGCGGCGACTCCGGGAGCGTCGAGCTGGAGCTGCCGGAGGTGTCGGCCGGGGACGCCGTCGCGGACACCGTGGCCGAGCTGTCCGCCGCCTGCCTGGAGGTGCAGTACGCCGTCGAGGAGGTGACCGAGCCGGAGGACGGGACGGTGGTACGCGTCGAGATCCCCACGACCGGCCCGGAGGGCAAGGTGCAGCTGCCGCCGGTCGACGACGGGGCGCCGGGCCCCGGCGACAAGGTCACGGCGAGTCGAGCGCAGGCGGCCACGGTCCATGTGGCGGCCACTCCCCAGGAGCCGTCCCCGACGGACACCGCCACCTCTCCGCCGCCGACAGAGACCGCCCCCACCGCGCCCACGGACTCCCCGCCCCCCGGCACCACGACCGTCCACGGCGCGGCCTACGCCCCCGTGCGCTCGGACCCCAGCCGCACCGGCATCGAGGTGAGCAACATCGACGCGGGCTTCGACTACGACGCCCTGTGCGCCCAGCGCGGTGAAGAGGTCACCGCGCACGGCAGGACCAGCGACATCTGGATCAAGCTGCTCCGTACGAACGGCGAGACGGGCTGGGTCACCGCAACGGCACTGACCGGCGATCCGGAGACGGTCGTCACGACTGCGTGCTGAGCCGCGCGCCCCATACGTCCCTCTATGCGCCCCCTGTCGGTCACCCATGGGGCCCTCGGTGATGTCGATTACGTTTCGACAACTGGGGCCGCAAACCCTTGACGCATGACCGGACATACGGCTGTTATTACGCCACCCATGTTCGGTCAAGTTGGTTTCTGAGTGATTACGACGGAACTCGACGCGGCTCGCTCATGGTCGAACCCTCACCCCTGGAGCCGTTCATGCACGATCTCTCCCCCTCGGGCCTCGCCCTCCCCGCGCCCAGCCGTCGCACCCTGCTGCGCGGCATAGGCGGCGCGGCCGTGCTCGGTGCCGGCATACCCCTGCTCAGCGCGTGCGGCGGCAGTGGTACGGCCGCCGATCCGAAGACGGTCAGCTTGGGCTCGAAGGCGTCGGACCCGGTGCCGAAGAAGGCGTTCGCCGACATCTACGCGGCCTACAAGAAGAAGTCCGGCATCACGGTCGACGTGAACACCAAGGACTCCAACACCTTCCAGGAGCAGATCAACTCCTACCTCCAGGGCACGCCGGACGACGTGTTCACCTGGTTCGCCGGGTACCGGATGCAGTTCTTCGCGGCCAAGGGCCTCGCCACGCCGATCGACGACGTGTGGCAGACCATCGGGGCGAACTTCCCCGAGGCGATGCAGAAGCTCAGCAAGGGTGAGGACGGCAAGTACTACTTCGTGCCGCTGTACAGCTACCCCTGGGCGGTCTTCTACCGGAAGAGCGTCTTCCAGCAGTACGGCTATGAAGTCCCCACCACCTGGGACGACTTCGTGGCGCTGTGCAAGCAGATGCAGAAGGACAAGCTGGTCCCGATGGCCTTCGGCGACAAGGACGCCTGGCCCGCGCTCGGCACCTTCGACCAGATCAACTTCCGCCAGAACGGCTACGACTTCCATGTCGAGCTGATGGCGGGCAAGGCGTCCTGGACCGACGCCAAGGTGCGCAAGGTCTTCGACCTGTGGGCCGAGATCCTCCCCTACCACCAGGAAGGCGCCGTCGGCCGCACCTGGCAGGACGCCGCCCAGACCCTGGCCTCCAAGAAGGCCGGCATGTACATCCTGGGCACCTTCGTGGCGCAGCAGTTCACCAACAAGGCGGACCTGGACGACCTCGACTTCTTCGCCTTCCCGGAGATCGACCCGGCGTACGGGCAGGACACCGTCGAGGCGCCGACCGACGGCTTCATGATGAGTAAGAGCCCGAAGAACAAGGCCGAGGCCGTCAAGCTGCTGGAGTACCTGGGCACCCCGGACGCCGAGGACATCTACCTCAAGTCCGACCCGAGCGTGGTCCACGCGTCCACCAAGGCCGACACGTCGTCGTACACCGCCATCCAGAAGAAGGCGTACGACATGATCTCCGGCGCCAAGTCGCTGACGCAGTTCATGGACCGCGACAGCCGCCCGGACTTCACCTCCACCGTGATGCAGCCCGCGCTGCAGAAGTTCATCCGTGACCCCAAGGGCGTCGACAGCCTGCTGTCCTCGATCGAGCGCCAGAAGAAGACGATCTTCGCCCAGTCATGACAACCGAAACCACCAAGGAGATCCCGGAGGCGGCCGCCGTGCCGCCTCCGGGCGTTGCCCCCGCGCCCAAGGCCTCCCACGGCCACCGCCGTCTGCTCACCCGCCGTGACCGGATCACCCTCGGTTTCATGGCGGGTCTGCCGACGATCCTGCACATCGCCCTCGTCTGGGTGACGGCCCTCGCCTCGATCGCGCTGGCCTTCACCACCTGGGACGGCATCGGCTTCGACTCGATCCAGTGGGTCGGGCTGCAGAACTTCAAGGAACTGTTCGAGCAGAACCCGCAGTTCTGGCCCGCCGTCCAGCACAACGTCATCTGGTTCGTCGTACTGATCGCGATCCCGACACCGCTCGGCCTGTTCCTGGCCGTGCAGCTGGACAAGAAGATCCGGTTCAGCCGCGTCTACCAGACGGCGTTCTTCCTGCCCGTCGTCATGTCGATGGCCGTGATCGGCTTCGTCTGGCAGCTGATCTACAACCCCGACACCGGCCTGATCAACAGCATCATCGGGGCCAACGAGCCGGGCAAGTACATCGACTGGATCGGCGACCCGGACCTCAACCTCTGGGCCATCCTCATCGCCGCGTCCTGGCGCCACACCGGCTACATGATGATCCTGTACCTGGCCGGCCTGAAGGGCGTCGACCCCTCTCTCCGGGAGGCGTCCTCGCTGGACGGCGCCAACGAGTGGCAGACGTTCAAGAACGTCATCTTCCCCACCCTGCGCCCCACCAACACGGTCGTCCTGGTCGTCACCATCATCGAGGCCCTGCGCGCCTTCGACCTGGTCTTCGTCTTCAACAAGGGCGCAGAGGGCACCGAGCTGCTCTCGATCCTGGTCACCAACAACATCATCGGCGAGTCCAGCCGCATCGGATACGGCTCCGCGATCGCGGTCGTCCTGCTGCTGATCTCGCTCGTCGTGATCATTCCGTACCTGGTGGCCACCTTCCGGAAGGAGCGGCGCGCATGAGCACCACCGTCGTGACCAAGGCCCGTACGCCCATCCGCCCCGCCCGGATCCTGCTGCACCTGTTCCTCGCGGGTGCCTCCCTGGCCTGGCTCGGGCCGCTGCTGTGGGCGCTGTACTCGGCGATGCGGCCGTACGCGGAGACGAGTGAGAAGGGATACGTGTCCTGGCCGGACACGCTGAACTTCGACAACTTCACCAACGCGTTCACGCAGTCGGACATGAGCCACTACTTCGTCAACACGCTGATCATCGCCGTGCCGGCGGTGCTGTTGACGCTGTTCCTGTCGTCGATGGTCGCCTTCTACGTCAGCCGCTTCGACTTCCGCCTCAACATCGCGCTGCTGCTGGTCTTCACGGCCGGCAACCTGCTCCCGCAGCAGGTCATCATCACCCCGCTGTACCGGATGTTCCTGCTGATCGACCTGCCCGGCATCACCATGTCCGGCAAGCTGTACGACTCCGCGCTCGGCCTGGTCCTCATCCACGTCGCGTTCCAGTCCGGCTTCTGCGCCTTCGTGCTCAGCAACTACATGCGCTCGCTGCCGCACGAGCTGACCGAGGCCGCGCTGGTCGACGGTGCCTCGGTGTGGCGCATGTACTGGCAGATCGTGCTGCCGCTGTGCCGTCCGGCGATGGCGGCCCTGGCGACGTTGCTGTCCATCTGGATCTACAACGACTTCTTCTGGGCCCTCGTCCTGATCTCCACCGGCGAGAACATGCCGATCACCTCGGCGCTGAACAACCTCACCGGGGCGTACTTCACCGACCCCAACCTGGTCGCCGCCGGCGCCCTGCTCACCGCGATCCCGACGCTGATCGTGTACTTCGTGCTCCAGCGGCAGTTCGTCAGCGGCCTCACGCTCGGCGCCAACAAGGGCTGACCCCCTTTCCCGAAAGAGAACCCCGTGCACAACCCCTTCACCCCGGTCGCCACCGTCCCCGTGGACCCGCGCACAGCCCGCGTCCACGAGGAGGGCTGGCAGTCCTGGAGCCCCAGCGGCGCCTACGCCCTCGGTGACACCCCCCACCGCCCGACCAACGACAACTGGGCGACGGTCTGCTACCGCCCGGGCGTCACCGTCCCCGCCGGGACCTTCCAGGGGGAGGGCCTGCTGGCGCTCGACCCGGGCGACGGCTCCCCGGTCCGGCTGTGGGCGGCGCCGGACCCGCAGCACTCGGTCCCGTCCATCCGGCTGACCGTCCACGGCGACCAGGCGGAGATCAGCGCCGACGGACCGGTGAAGCTGTTCACCGGGACGGACATCCAGTCGGTGCTGGCGGACTGGGCCGCCGGCTTCGGCGTACCGGCCCCGCGCCCGGCGCCGACCGTCTGGTGCTCCTGGTACGAGTACTTCACCGACGTCACCGAGGACGACATCCACGAGAACCTCCGTGCGATGGACACCCTCGACCTGCCCATCGACGTCGTCCAGATCGACGACGGCTACCAGAGCAAGCTGGGCGACTGGCTCACCCTCTCCGGCCGCTTCCGCTCCCGCGCGGGCATCGCCGACGCGATCCGCGCCCGGGGCCGCCGGGCGGGCATCTGGACGGCACCGTTCCTGGTGGACCCGAGCAGCGAACTGGCCGCCACACGGCCCGACTGGCTGGTGCGCGACGCGGACGGCGCGCCCCTGCACGCAGGCGTCAACTGGGGCCACGACCTGTACGCCCTGGACACCACCCACCCGGAGGCGGCGGCCTACCTGGTCGAGGTGTTCAGCACGCTCCGCACCGAGGGCTACGACTACTTCAAGGTCGACTTCCTCTACGCGGGCGCCCTGGACGGCGTACGACACTCCGGCGCGGACCCGCTCACCGCGTACCGCGAGGGCATCACCCTCATCCGCGAGGCGATCGGCGACGACGCCTACTTGCTGGGCTGCGGCGCCCCGATCCTCCCCTCCATCGGCCTGTTCGACGCGATGCGCGTCAGCGCGGACACCGCGCCCTACCGCCGCCCCAAGGCGGACGACTTCAGCCAGCCCGGCCAGGACGCCGCCGAGTTCACCGGCGTCGGACGGCAGTGGCAGCACAGCCGCCTCTGGATCAACGACCCCGACTGCCTGATGGCCCGCCCCGCGGTCGAGACCCGCGAACGCTGGGCGGCGCACGTGGAGGCGACGGGCGGCCTGATGGCGTCCAGCGACCGCCTGCTGTCGCTCGACGAGTGGGGCGTGACCACAACACGCCGTCTCCTGAGCGGAGTTGCCCGATGACCAAGCGCGCACTGAACCTTCCGGGCATCGCCTACGGCGGCGACTACAACCCCGAGCAGTGGCCAGAAGAGGTCTGGGCCGAGGACGTACGCCTGATGCGCGAGGCCGGCGTGACCATGGTCAGCGTCGGCATCTTCTCCTGGGCGCTGCTGGAGCCCTCCGAGGGTGAGTACGACTTCTCCCGCATGGACAAGATCCTCGACCTGCTCCACGCGAACGGCATCGCCGCCGACCTGGCGACCCCGACGGCCGCACCCCCGGCGTGGTTCTTCCGCAAGCACCCCGAGGCGCTGCCCGTCGACAAGGACGGGCGCAGGCTGTCGTACGGCAGCCGCCAGACGTTCTGCCCGTCGAGCCCCGCCTACCGCGAGGCCGCCCTGCGGATCGCGGGCGCGCTGGGCGAGCGGTACGCCGACCACCCGGCCGTGGTGATGTGGCACGTCCACAACGAGTACGGCTGCCACAACGCGGAGTGCTACTGCGACGAGAGCGCGGCGGCGTTCCGCGTATGGCTGAGGGCGAAGTACGACGACCTCGCGGCCCTCAACCACGCCTGGGGCACCACCTTCTGGAGCCAGTGGTATTACGACTGGGACGAGATCATCCCGCCCCGCCCGACGGGCGCCGTCCCCAACCCGACCCACCAGCTGGACTGGCGCCGCTTCTGCAGCGACGCGCTGCTGTCGCTGTACAAGGCGGAACGGGACGTCCTGCGCGAGGCGGCCCCGTCTCTGCCCGCCACCACCAACTTCATGGTGATGTACAACTTCGACGCCCTGGACTACTGGCGCTGGGCGCCGGAGCTGGACGTGGTCTCGAACGACCACTACCTCCGCTCCACCGACCCCGAGTCAGAGATCGACATCGCCCTCAGCGGCGACCTGATGCGCTCACTCGCGGGCGGCCCCTGGCTGCTGATGGAGCACTCGACGGGCGCGGTGAACTGGCAGCCGGTCAACCGGGCCAAGACCGCGGGCGAGTTGCGCCGCAACGCCCTCGCCCATGTCGCCCGCGGCGCCGACGGCATCGCCTACTTCCAGTGGCGGGCCGCCAAGGCGGGCGCCGAGCAGTGGCACTCGGCGATGCTGCCGCACGCGGGCACGGACAGCCAGATCTGGCGTGACGTGGTCCGGCTCGGCGCGGACTTGAAGGCACTGGCCGAGGTACGCGGGACCACCGGCACCGCGCAGGTGGCCATCGCCTGGGACTGGGACGCCCGCTGGGCCCTCGAACTCCCCTCCCAGCCCAGCGAGACGGTCCGCCATCTCGACCTCGTCCGCTCCTGGTACGAGCCCCTGTGGCGGGCCGGCGTCGCCGTGGACTTCGTACGCCCGGACGCGGACCTGTCGTCGTACCGCCTGGTCCTCGCTCCCAGCCTCTACCTGATCGACGACACGGGCACCGCCAACCTCACCGGCTTCGCCGAACGCGGCGGCACCCTGGCCGTCGGCTTCCACACCGGGATGGTCGACGAGAACTGCCATGTACGGCTGGGCGGTTACCCCGGCGCGTTCCGCGAGGCACTGGGCGTCCGCACGGACGAGCTCTTCCCGCTGCTGCCGGGCGAGAAGATCGGCCTCGGCGGCGACGCGACCGCAACCCTGTGGTCGGAGCGCGTCCGCCTGGAAGGCGCCGAGGCGGTGGCCTCGTACACGGACGGGCCCCTGGCCGGTGTCCCGGCGGTGACCCGCAACTCCCACGGCACGGGGACCACCTGGTACGTCTCCACCCGCCCCGACCCCGACACCCTCACCGCCCTCCTGGACCGCATCCGCACCGAGGCAGGCGTACGACCGGTGCTGGACGCCGTCCCCGAGGGCATCGAAGCGGTGCTGCGGCGCGGCACGGACGCCGACTACCTCTTCCTCATCGACCACGCCGGAAAGGGAGCCGAGGTCCAGGTCTCCGCCGACGCCACCGAACTCCTCACCGGGAAGCCGGTCATGTCGGGCATGGTCGAGGTAGCGCCGGGGGAGATCGCGGTGGTGCGGCAGCCCCACTAAAAGGCAGCCGCACTGAACAGACCGAGGCGCGGCATGCCCCCACCGCATGCCGCGCCCCGCCCCCGCTCAGTCCCCCTGTATGGCCGGCAGGCTCCCCGTGCGTGCTGCCTCCCCGTACCACAGGGCGCTCGACTTGGGCGTGCGCTCCAGCGTGGAGTAGTCCACGTAGACCGCGCCGAAGCGCTTGCCGTAGCCGTAGGCCCACTCGAAGTTGTCCATCAGGGACCACAGGTAGTAGCCGCGGACGTCGGCGCCGGCGGTGATCGCCTGGCGTACGGCGGTCAGATGGCCGTGGAGGTAGGCGATCCGCTCGGGGTCGTGGACGCGGCCGTCGGGGTCGGGCTTGTCGTCGTACGCCGCGCCGTTCTCGGTGATGTAGATCGGCAGGCCCGGGGCCTCGCGTGTGTAGCGCATGATCAGATCCTGCAAGCCGGTCGGGTCGATCGTCCAGCCCATCTCCGTGCGCTCGCCCGGGGTCTGGTGGAAGGCGACGTCGTCCGCGCCCGGCCAGGGGGAGAACGAGCTTGCTCCGTGGCCGTCTGCCCGCGGGCCGCTCGCGTCCGGCTCCACGGCCGAAACCAGCGCCGGTGTGTAGTAGTTGAGGCCAAGCGCGTCCAACGGTTGGTGGATCAGGGCCAGGTCGCCGTCCAGGACGTACGACCAGTCGGTGACGGACGACGTGGCCGGGAAGAGCGTGTCCGGGTAGGCGCCGTTCAGCATCGGGCCGTGGAAGACGCCGTTGGCGAGGTCGTCGATCTTCTGGGCCGCCGCCAGGTCGGCCGGGTCCTCGGACACCGTCCTGACGACCGAGGAGTTGAGGCTCACCGCCACGGAGTTGCGGGCGGGCATCGCCGTACGCAGAGCGGACGTACCCAGGCCGTGCGCCAGGTTCAGATGGTGCGCCGCCTTCAGCGCCGCCGCCGCGTCCGTGCGGCCCGGCGCGTGGACCCCCGACGCGTAGCCCAGGAAGGCGCTGCACCAGGGCTCGTTGAGGGTGATCCACTGCTCCACCCGGTCGCCGAGCGCCTCGCCGACGATCTGCGCGTACTCGGCGAACCGGAACGCCGTGTCCCGCTCCGGCCAGCCGCCCGCGTCCTCCAGCTCCTGCGGCAGATCCCAGTGGTAGAGGGTGAGAGCCGGTTTGATGCCGGCCGCCAGCAGCTCGTCCACCAGCCGGCGGTAGAAGTCCAGTCCCTTCTGGACGGCCGGGCCCCGGCCCGTCGGCTGCACCCGCGACCAGGACACCGAGAAGCGGTACGCGGTCAGGCCCAGCTCGGCCATCATCGCGACGTCCTCGCGATACCGGTGGTAGTGGTCGACAGCGATGTCACCGTGCTCACCACCGGCCGTCTTGCCCGGCGTATGACTGAACGTGTCCCAGATCGAGGGCGTACGACCATCCTCCCGCACCGCCCCCTCAATCTGATACGCGGAGGTCGCGGCACCCCAGAGAAAGGCGGGAGGGAAGGAGACGGGCGTTTCGGGCTCAGGCATGGAAGCGCTCCCATTGGAGGTCGTGAAGACCGACGGGTAGGAGGGGAGGGAAGGGGGGCCGAGGCGGCGGTGACCCGGCCCCCTGGAAAGCAGGAGGTCAGCCCTTGACAGCGCCCTGCATGATGCCGCCGACGATCTGCTTGCCGAAGATCGCGAAGACCACCAGCAGCGGCAGCGTGCCGAGCAATGCGCCCGCCATGATCAGGGACTGGTCGGGCGTGTAGCCGCGGCCCAGGCCCGCGACCGCGACCTGCACGGTCGGGTTGCCGTTCTGGGTCAGGACCAGGAAGGGCCACAGGAAGTCGTTCCAGGTCTGGACGAACATCAGCATGCCGAGCACCGCCATCGCGGGGCGTGCCGCTGGGAACACGATGTGCCAGATCACCCGCCAGCTGCTCGCGCCGTCCACCCGGGCCGCTTCGATCAATTCGTCCGGCAGCGCCTGGATCAGGTATTGCCGCATGAAGAACACCCCGAACGCGCTCACCAGCGAGGGCAGGATCACCGCCTGCAGCTGGTCGGACCAGTCGAGCTTGGCGACCATCATGTACAGCGGGATCACGCTCAGCTGCGGCGGCACCATCATCGTGCCGATCACGATCAGCATCATGGCGTTGCGGCCCTTGAAGCGCAGCTTGGCGAAGGCGAACCCGGCGATCGTGGACAGGGTGACGATGGTGATCGCCGAAACCCCCGCCACGAACGTGGTGTTGATGAACGCCTCGCCCAAGTTGGCGTCGGTCCAGGCGATTTCGAGCTTGTCGAACAGGCCGGAGCCGAACCAGAACGGCGGCGGGTTCTGTGCCAGCCGCTGGTTGTCGCGCGAGGCGGCGATCGCCGTCCACACCAGCGGGAACAGCGAGCCGATGGTGAACAGGGCCAGGATGAGGTACGCGATCGGCCCGGCGTGCAGGGTGCCGCCGGCACGGGCGGCTTTGGGGCGCCGTACGCGCCCCGGCTTCTGTTCCGGCGGGGTCGGCGGATTCAGTGTCGTCGTCACGGCCGGTTCTCCTAACTACTGGCGCGCAGCCGGCGCGAGATGACGTAGTTGACGATCCCGATGACGATGAGGATCAGGAACATCGTCCACGCGATCGCCGAGGCACGGCCGAGGTGCTGGTTGACCCAGCCCTGCTCGTACAGATACAGGCCGAGCGTCTGGAACTGGTGCTGGGCTCCGCCGGAGGCACCCTTGTTGGCGTCGAACAGCAGCGGCTCGCCGAAGAGCTGGGAGGCGCCGATGGTCGAGACGACCACCGTGAACAGGATCGTCGGCCGCAGCGACGGCAGCGTCACATGGAAGAACTGCTGCCAGCGGTTGGCCCCGTCCAGGGCCGCGGACTCGTACAGGTCCTGCGGGATCGCCTGCATCGCCGCCAGATAGATCAGCGCGTTGTAGCCGGTCCAGCGCCAGATGACGATCGTGGAGACCGCGATCTGCGAGGCCCACTTGTCGTTCTGCCAGTCGATGTTGTCGATGCCGGCGAGGTTCAGCGCCCAGTTGATCATGCCGTAATCACGGCCGAAGAGCAGGACGAAGACGAGCGAGGCGGCGGCGATCGATGTCGCGTACGGGGCGAGCATCGCGACCCGGTAGAAGGTCGAGGCGCGCAGCTTGTAGTTGAGGATGTGCGCCAGGCCCATCGCCATCAGCAACTGCGGGACGGTCGAGATGATCCCGATGGTCAGCGTGTTCTTCGCCGCGTTCCAGAAGAAGTCGTCCTCGAAGATGCGCGTGTAGTTGCGCATCCCCACCCAGCTCATGTCAGTGGGCGCGGTCAACTCCACCTGGTGCAGCGAGGCCCAGCCGGTGTAGATCAGCGGGAACAGACCGAACGCGAGGAACAGCAAGAAGAACGGGGAAACGAAGGCGTACGGGCTCCAGCGCATGTCCCGCTGCCAGCGGCGCGACAGCCGGGCTCGGCGGCGCTCGTCGGCCGGGGGTCCCGCGGGCGGGCGGGCCGGGGCCGCGCCCCCCTCCTTGGCGGGGGGCGCGGCAGCGGTTTCGTGCCCAGTGGTCATACGGGTCACTGGTCCAGGTTGTTGTCGATGGTCTTGACGGCGTTCTTCCAGGCTTCCTCGGGAGACTTGCCCTGGGTCACCAGGATGACGCCGTTGTCGGTCAGGCCCTGCTGGATGATCTGGTCCTTCGGGCCGATCGTCTGCACGGGGATGTTCTCGGCGGCCTGGGCGAAGATCGTGCCGATCGGCGCGTCACCAGTCATGTCGTTCTTCGCACTCGTCACCTCGGTCGACTCGTACGCGGCCGGGGTGCTCGGGAAGCTGCCCTGTACGCCGAACAGCTTGGCCTGCTGCTCGGGCGCGGTCAGCCAGGCGGCCAGCTTCGCCGCCTCCTCGGTGTTCTTGCCGGACTTGGGCACGGTCAGGAAGGAGCCGCCCCAGTTGCCGGACTTCGGCGCCTGGGCGATGTCCCACTTGCCGGCCGACTCGGGCTTCGACTTGCCCTTGATGTAGCCGAGCATCCAAGGCGGGCAGGACATCGCGGCGAACTTGCTGTTGGCGATCGTCGTGTCCCAGGCCGGCTGGAACTGCGTCTGGTTGCCGATCAGCCCGTCTTCGGCGGCCTGCGCGGTGAGGTCGAAGGCGTCCTTCACGGCCGGGTTCGTCTTGTAGATGACCTTGCCCGACGAGTCGTAGAACCGGTCCTTCTCACCGCTGAGGATCGCCTGGATCAGACCGCCGGGGGAGTCCAGGAAGGTAGTGCCCTTGGGCGCCTTGTCCTGGTACTGCTTGCCGACGTCGACGAACTTGTCCCAGCTGCCGGCCCACAGCTTGCCGACTTCCTCGCGGTCCGTGGGCAGACCGGCCGCCTTGAACAGGTCCGTGCGGTAGCAAATGGCCATCGGTCCGATGTCCGTGCCGACACCGATGGTCTGGCCGTCCTTCGTGGTGGCCTGCTGCCACTTCCACTCGAGGTAGTCGCTCTTCTTGCCGTACTTCGACAGGTCGAGCAGCTTGTCCGACTGGGTCTCGACGATCTCGGCGATGTTGCCGACCTCGACCATCTGGATGTCCTGGAGACCGCTGTTGGTGGTGAGGTGGTTGATGAGCGCCGGGTAGTAGTTCTCGTTCCGTTCCACGACGGTCTGCTGGATGTCGATGTCCGGGTGGAGCTTCTCGTACTCCTTGTACAGGCCGGATTCCTCGAAGCCCGCGGTGCCGAAAAGCCCGAGGGTGATCTTGGTCTTGCCTCCGCCGCCGCCCTCCGACGACGAGCCTCCGTCGTCGTTTCCGTCGTCGGCACAGCCGGCCAGCAGCCCGGCGCCCAGCGACGCGACGGCCGCGAGGACTACCGCCCTGCGGGCGGTTCGGGTACGTGCTCGCATTGCGTCCTCCTGTTGCCCTGACGTGCCGACCCCCCGGCCAACGGCATTGTTGGGCCCGTTAGTTCTCGCTGCGGCTCGGGCGGGGAACGTGCGGGATGTGTATGTGTCAGGTACTGTGGGAGCGCTCCCACAGGTGATGTGTTGAAGACTCGTCGGTCCGAGCGGGGGTGTCAAGGGAGCGGGCGCGGAGATATGCGTTCAGTTATCGGGACGTTAACTGGACCTCGGCGGCAGGGCCCGGCCCGTCGGGGGCGGCTCGGAAAGTCACCATCCCAGCCGGGACTGTTAGATTCCAGGCCGGCGCGGTGACGGCGGAAAGGCGGAGCCACATGGCAATCCATGGAGCGCGGGGCCGAAGCGGTGGTCGGCCCACCCTCGAAGAGGTCGCCGCCCGCGCCGGAGTCGGCCGGGGCACGGTCTCCCGGGTGATCAACGGCTCGCCCCGGGTCAGCGACGCCACCCGTGCGGCCGTCGAGGCGGCGGTCGCGGAGCTCGGCTACGTCCCGAACACGGCCGCCCGCGCCCTCGCCGCCAACCGGACGGACGCGATCGCCCTGGTCGTCCCCGAGCCGGAGACGCGCTTCTTCTCGGAGCCGTACTTCTCGGACATCCTCAAGGGCGTCGGCGCCGAACTCTCCGACACCGAGATGCAGTTGCTGCTGATCTTCGCGGGCAGCGACCGGGAGCGCGCCCGCCTGGCCCAGTACCTCGCCGCCCACCGCGTCGACGGCGTCCTGCTGGTCTCGGTCCACGCGGACGACCCGCTCCCCGACCTCCTCGCCCAACTGGAGATACCCGCGGTCATCAGCGGCCCCAGGTCGGCCGCCGAGACGCTCACCTCGGTCGACTCCGACAACTATGGCGGCGCGCGCTCAGCCGTCGAGCACCTCCTCGCCGGCGGTCGCCGCACGATCGCCCACATCACCGGCCGTCAGGACGTCTACGGCGCCCAGCGCCGCGTCGACGGCTACCGCGACGCCCTGCGCGACGCGGGCCACGAGGCCGACGATCGCCTCATCGAACCCGGCGACTTCACGGAGGAGGGCGGCCACCGGGCGATGGCCGCGCTCCTCGACCGCTGCCCCGACCTCGACGCCGTCTTCGCCGCCTCGGACGTCACCGCGGCCGGCGCCCGCCAGGTCCTCCGCGAGGCCGGCCGCCGCATCCCCGACGACGTCGCCCTCGTCGGCTACGACGACTCCGCCATCGCCCGCCACATGGACCCGCCCCTCACCAGCGTCCGCCAGCCCATAGAGGAAATGGGCCGCACCATGATCGACCTCCTCCTCACCGAAATAGCCGACCGCCGCCCCCCGGCCTCCCGAGGCCTGGAGCGCCACCAACTGGTCCTGGCGACGGAACTGGTGCCGCGCACGTCGTCATGACGTCATCGGTGCGGAGAGAGCCGCCACCGCACCTCGCCGTCGTGTTCCTCGTCCGTGGGAGACAGGCCGGCGGCCCTGGCCACAGCGGCCGAGGCGTGGTGGGACGGATGGATGTGGGCGATCACCGTGAGCCCCGGGGATCGCTCCCGTAGCCAGGCCACAAGCCCTCGCGCCGCCTCGGAGGCATAACCGCGTCCTTGCCACGGCGTGCCCACGACCCAGGCGATCTCCGCGGTCGGCCCCGTGATCGTGGCCTGGACGGTGCCCATGAAGTGGGAGTCGGTGCGGCGGCGCAGGACCCAGTTGCACCAGGAGACGGCCGGGTCGGGGGAGCCGGCGACGAGGCGTTCGTAGCGGGTGCGGAGAGCTTCGGGGGTGCTCGGAGTGCCACCGATGTAGGTGTGCAGGGCCGGGTCGGAGAGTACGGCGGCCATCTCGAGTGCGTGCTCGACGCGCAGGGGGAGGAGGTCGAGGCGGGCGGTGTGGATCGGTTCGGTGTGCAACAGGACCCCCGGAAACGGAATCAGCCGGTGGCTTCGATTTCTCGAAGTCACCGGCTGATTACTCAGGGTGAGTGACGGGACTCGAACCCGCGGCATCCTGGACCACAACCAGGTGCTCTACCAGCTGAGCTACACCCACCATGACCGGCGGTTCGACGAGTGTTCTCCCCGACCGGCCGAGAAAAAGTGTACAGGGTCCGAAGGGGTGCTCGCGCCTGGCTTTCGCGGCGCCCCACTCAACGCCCCTGACCTGCCTACTGAGCAGGCAGAACGTACTTCGCGGCAATCGTCCTCGCCGTGTCCGAGTCGGGGCCGGGCTGGGGGACGAAGACGGCCTCGCGGTAGTAGCGCAGTTCCGCGATGGACTCGCGGATGTCGGCGAGGGCGCGGTGGTTGCCGTTCTTCTCGGGGCTGTTGAAGTACGCGCGCGGGTACCAGCGCCGGGCCAGCTCCTTGATCGACGACACATCGACGATGCGGTAGTGGAGGTACTCCTCGACCTTCGGCATGTCCCGCAGGAGGAAACCGCGGTCCGTGCCGACGGAGTTGCCGCACAGCGGGGCCTTGCCGGGCTCCTTGACGTGTTCCCGGACGTAGGCGAGCACCTGCTCCTCGGCGTCCGCCAAAGTCGTGCCGGCCGGGAGCTCGTCGAGCAGTCCGGAGGCGGTGTGCATCTGACGCACCACGTCCGGCATCGTCTCCAGCGCGGAGTCCGGCGGACGGATGACGATGTCCACACCCTCGCCCAGCACGTTCAGCTCGGAGTCGGTGACGAGGGCGGCCACTTCGATGAGCGCGTCGTCGGACAGCGAGAGGCCGGTCATCTCGCAGTCGATCCAGACCATACGATCGTTCATGCGACCACCCTAAAGCCGACCTCCGCTTATGAGGGCCCCGCGGTGGCGCCGGGCTCACGCCGGGCGCGGTGGTGAGGGGCGCGGAAATCTCCGGGCGTGGAGATTCCCCGGCGTGGAGATTCCACGCCCCTCACCATCGACATCGGCCTACGATCCGCTGCGCTGCCCCGGCAATGTCGCCCGGCTTCCCGCATACGCCTCACGGACGTGCTCGCCGGACGCGGTCGCCGCCAGCGACGGCGACGGTCCGACCGCGCTCGCCGCCGCTGTACGGCGGGTCTGCATCGGGACCGGGCCGGGGCCCTCCGAATGGAGCGCGGGCGCCGGGCTCGGGGAGCCCGGTGAGCCGGTCGAGGCCGACGCTCCGTCGGTGTCCACCGGCTTCTCGCCCTGTGGCCTGCGCGCCCGGTACGCGGCCCGGTACGCCGCGGGCGACGAGCCGAGCTGGCGGCGGAAGTGCCCGCGCAGCGCCACCGGCGAACGGAAGCCGCAGCGGCCCGCGACCTCGTCCACCGAGTAGTCCGACGTCTCCAGCAGCCGCTGCGCCTGGAGCACCCGCTGCGTGATCAGCCACTGCAGCGGGGCGCTTCCGGTCAGCGAGCGGAACCGGCGGTCGAACGTACGACGGCTCATGTACGCGCGCGCGCGGCGAGCGTCTCCACGTCGAACTGCTCGTGGAGGTGCTCCAGCGCCCAGGCGACGACCTCGGCCAGCGGGTCGGCGCCGATCTCCTCTGGTAAAGATCGATCGAGGTAGCGCTCCTGGCCGCCGCTCCGGCGCGGCGGGACCACCAGGCGCCGGGCGAGCGCGCCCGCCGCCTCGTTGCCGTGGTCCGTCCGCACGATGTGCAGGCACAGGTCGATTCCGGCCGCGGTGCCCGCGCTCGTCAGTACGTCGCCGTCGTCCACGAAGAGTTCCCGTGGGTCGACGTGCACCGACGGATAGCGCTTGGCCAGCGTCGGCGCGTACATCCAGTGGGTGGTCGCGGGGCGGCCGTCCAGCAGGCCGGCCGCCGCCAGTACGAAGGCGCCGGTGCACAGCCCTACGATGCGGGCGCCCTCTTCGTGTGCCCGGCGGAGTGCTTCTAGCGCCTCCTCCGGTGGCGGGGAAGTGATCGAGCGCCAGGCAGGCACGACGACCGTGCCCGCCCGCGAGATCGCTTCCAGGCCATGCGGTGCGGAGAGCTCCAGGCCCCCCGTGGTCCGCAGCGGTCCTTCTTCGCCACCGCACACCAGCAGTCGGTAGCGCGGTACGCCGGCGTCCTGGCGGTCGATTCCGAACACCGACAACGGTATGGAACTCTCGAAGATGGGGCCGCCGCTGAACAGCAGCACCGCGACGATCTCCTTGCGGCGTCGCCCGGAAAGTTTCCGGGCCGCGGCTTCCGGCGCGGCAGTGGAGTCGTGGCTCATACTGCTAAGCCCCCCTCGGTGGTCGCGGCTCCTCGGTTGTGTCGCTCCTGCACGTTTCCCCTCGGTCCTGCACGAGTCCCCCGCCGTAAGACAGTCAAGATCGAATCTACTGCGTCCCGTGGTGCCGGGGTGACCAGTTCATCACCCGGCACATTGTCGACTTGGCAACTTGGCGTGAAGCATTCGATCACGAAGCGTTGCACTCGCGGGGCGTGCAGGGAAGTGCGCCTCGTCGCAGTGGCCAATCCCTGTAGGGTGCGCACGCCCTTCGAGGCCCTTTCCGTGCAGGTGGAACGGGGCGTGGGGGGTGCTCCGGGCAAGGGGCGTGCGGTGGCCAGAAGTTGGCTGAAAAGAAGCGGTTCCGGGTGCGGAAACCGGTCAGTCGACCGGTGAGTTTCCCCCAGTGTGACGTCCGCCTCGATGGGCCCCCGTTCCGCTCCTGTGGTGACGGCCCCGGTGTGGTGCGGGTTCGTCGGTGAGCGGTCGGGCGGCGCTGCGTTCGGACTGGCGCAGCAGTACCCGGCAGACGGCGGTGACGGCCGCCAGGCCGAGGGCCGTACCCGTGGCGCCGGCGAGCGAGGTGCCGTACACGACAAGGACGACGGGGACGAGTACACAGCTGAAGGCCGCCCAGCGGACCACGTCGGTCGCGGTGTCCTGGGAGTGGGGGGCCTCGGGGGTGGAACGTGGGCCGGACATTGCGTGCTCCCGGGGGTTGGTCGGTCGCCGGGTTCAACGCCTGTTCGAGGTGTCGGTCACTGTACGTGCTGCTCCGGCCCCGCGCAGGCCGGGTAAGTGAATGCTGTGCAAACCGCCTGTACGGCGCAGCAACCATTGCGTTACGGGCGTGGCCTCGTGCATGCTCCCTGGAACCCCCGCGGAGGTTGCGCGGGATCTGGGCTTAAGGAGGCGTGCCGCCGTACCCTTGGGGGTATGGGGTTGGGAAGATGATTCCCGGACACAGCTCCGCCGCACACTGTCGTCCCTCCCAAAAGGATCACAACGCCGAGACAGCCATGGCCGGTCACGAATTCTTCGAACCCGCGGACCGCAAGCGGCCGGTCGCCGACCACACGGCGGCCGATCCCCTGGCGGCGGAAGAGTCACGCCGTTCCTGCGATCCCGCTTTCAAGCACGGCGTCGTCGTCGGCTTCGACGGCTCCACCTCGAGTGAGCGCGCCCTCGCGTACGCCATCGGGATGGCCCATCGCTCCGGGTCGGGCCTGATCATCGTCCATGTGGCCAACCGGCTGCCCACCACCGTGTGGGCCGGCTGCGAGCCACCCGTCTTCGTCGACGTCCCGGACCATCGCACCGAGGTGCTCGGTCTTGAGCTCGCCTGTGCGGACTATCTCGCCGAGGTGCCCTGGATCCTCGTCGAGCGCGGCGGCGACATCTGCCATGAACTCGAAGAGGTCGGGCGGGAGTACGAGGCGGACGCGATCGTCGTCGGGTCCACGCAGGGCATCGTCGGACGGATCTTCGGGTCCGTTGCCGGGAGGCTCGCCAAGCGTGCGAAGCGGCCCGTCGTTGTCATTCCGTAACTCGCCGTTGTCCCAGGTGAGATGTGCCGTTGGCGCGGCCGGACCTTCTTTGTGCAGAGCGTAAAACTACTCGTGCGTAGAGGTGTTTGTGCCCTTGTGAAGGGCATATATCGGTCACCGCACAACTGCACATGTATGAAGGGAGCCCGCCGTGGACAACGACGTCTCTGCGGGAAGCGGAATCACTACCGTGGTCGGCCGACTCGCCCTGGGAATCACCCTGTTGGCCTTCGGGCTGGGGTACACCGATGTGATCGACGGTGTGTCAGCTGCTGACGCCGTATCAATCGCCCAGTATGTGGGCGGTGTTGCCCTCTTCGTCGCCGGCCTCATGGCCTTCCGGGACAGGGACTCCGTCGGTGGTACGGCGCTCTGTGCGCTCGGTGCGCTCTGGTTCACGTGGGCCGTCTCCGCTGACGCCCAAGTCTCCGCCAACGCGGCCGGGTTGTTCCTGCTGCTCTTCGCCCTGGTGGCGCTGACGCTCACCCTCGCGGGTGGCGATCAGCTCGGTCAGGGGATGTACGGGTTGTTCTTCGTCGCCCTGGTGCTCATGGCTATCGCCAACTTCGCCGACAATGACGGGCTCACCAAGGTGGGTGGGTGGTTCGCTGTCGCGGCAGGGGCAGTGGCTTGGTATGCGGCGACTGCGGCCTTGGCTCACTGGCCGACGGCGCTGCGAGGGCGTGCTGCCGGTCGGGGCGTGACGGCCCACGGCTAGCTGCGCAGGCTGGGGGTTTGGGCGGCCCCCGGCGAATGGACGGACCCCCCGTGCTTGGTGGCGGCACGTGGGGGTCCGTTCTGTTGTGTGGCCTCTGCGGGTGTGTGGGGGCTTGTCGCGCAGTTCCCCGCGCCCCTAAAAACAGGCCTACTACTCCACCGTTACTGACTTTGCGAGGTTCCTCGGCTTGTCGATGTCCCGCCCGAGTGCCAATGCCGTGTGGTAGGCGAGGAGTTGGAGGGGGATGCCCATCAGGATCGGGTCCAGTTCGTCCTCGTTCTTCGGGACTACGATCGTCTGGTCGGCCTTCTCCTGGTGCTGGTGGGCCACTGCGAGGATCTTGCCGCTGCGGGCCTTGATCTCCTCCATGGCGGCGCGGTTCTTCTCCAGGAGGTCGTCGTCGGGGACGATGGCGACCGTGGGGAGGGCGGGCTCGATGAGGGCCAGGGGGCCGTGCTTCAACTCTGAGGCGGGGTAGGCCTCCGCGTGGATGTAGGAGACCTCCTTGAGCTTCAGGGAGGCCTCGCGGGCGACGGGGTAGCCGCGGACTCGGCCGATGAAGAGCATCGAGCGGGCCTCGGCGTACTGCTGGGCCAGCTTCTCGATCTCGCCCTCGTGCTCCATGATCTCGGCGATCTGGGCGGGGAGCTTGCGCAGGCCCTCGATGATGCGCTTGCCGTCGCGGACAGAGAGGTCGCGGGTGCGGCCCAGGTGCAGGGCGAGGAGCGCGAAGGCGACCGTCGTGTTGGTGAAGCACTTCGTCGAGACCACGCAGACCTCGGGGCCCGCGTGCACGTAGATGCCGCCGTCCGCCTCGCGGGCGATCGCCGAGCCGACGACGTTCACCACGCCCAGCACCCGCGCGCCCTTGCGCTTCAGCTCCTGGACGGCGGCCAGGACGTCGTACGTCTCACCGGACTGGGAGACCGCGATGTACAGGGTGTCGGGGTCGACGACCGCGTTGCGGTAGCGGAATTCGGAGGCGGGCTCGGCGTCCGCGGGGATGCGGGCCAGCTCCTCGATCATCTGGGCGCCGATCATGCCCGCGTGGTACGAGGTGCCGCAGCCGAGGATCTTGACGCGGCGGATCTGGCGGGCCTCGCGGGCGTCGAGGTTGAGTCCGCCGAGGTGCACGGTGGAGAAGCGGTCGTCGATGCGGCCGCGCAGGACGCGGTCCACGGCGTCCGCCTGCTCGTGGATCTCCTTGTGCATGTAGGTGTCGTGGCCGCCCATGTCGTACGACGCCGCTTCCCACTCGACCGTGGTCGGCTCGGCGGTCGTACGCGTGCCCTCCGTCGTGTACGTGCGGAAGTCGTCGGCCTTGAGGGTGGCCATCTCGCCGTCGTCCAGCGTCACTATCTGCCGGGTGTGGGTGACCAGGGCCGCGATGTCCGACGCGACGAACATCTCCTTCTCGCCGATGCCGAGGACGACCGGGGAGCCGTTGCGGGCGACGACGATGCGGTCGGGGAAGTCGGCGTGAAGGACGGCGATGCCGTAGGTGCCCTCGATGACGCGGAGGGTGTCGCGGACCTTGTCCTCGAGCTTCTCCGCCTGCGAGCGGGCGATCAGGTGGACGAGGACCTCGGTGTCGGTCTCGGAGAGAAACTCGACGCCGTCGGCCTCCAGCTTGCGGCGCAGGTCGGAGGCGTTGTCGATGATGCCGTTGTGGACGACGGCGACCTTGCCCTCGGCGTCGAGGTGCGGGTGGGCGTTGACGTCGGAGGGGGCGCCGTGGGTGGCCCAGCGGGTGTGGGCGATGCCGGTGGTGCCCTTGAAGCGGGCCGGCACCTTGGCTTCCAGATCGCGGACCCTGCCCTTGGCCTTGACCATCTTCAGCCCGGAGGACTTGGGGGTGGTCACGACGATGCCGGCCGAGTCGTAGCCGCGGTACTCCAGCCGCTGGAGGCCCTCCAGGAGCAGGGGAGCGACGTCACGCTTGCCGATGTATCCGACAATTCCGCACATGTAGAGGTATTCCTAGCCGTAGACGATGCGGCGCAGCTGCCGGAGGGTGAGCTCCGGGGGTGCGACCGCCCTGTATGTGAGGTCCGCCTCGATCCGTTCGAAGATCTCCGCGTTCACCAGGCCCTGGGCCTGCAGCTCACGGTGGCGGCGACGGACGTAGTCCTCGGTCGTCTCGTCGAAGTAGGCGAGCACGTCCTGGATCACGCGCAGCGCCTCGCCCCGGCTGAGGGGCGTGGAGCGCGTCAGATGATCAACGAGTTCGTCGTGCACCCGGTAGATCCTGGGGTACCGGCGGCGCTTTCGCAAGAATCCTGCCCGATATCGGGCATTGGCCTGTTGAATCTCTTTGGGAGAACGTTGAATCCGTCATGGACACCTGTTCGTGAGCTGTCCATCCGGGAGCACTCGGCTCGTTGCCCAAGGGGACGAGTTTCAGTCGCCATGGACATTCCTCGCATGGGAGTACCGGAGCGGCTGGCCGAGCGCATGAGCATGGCCGAGCAGCATGAGTACCTGCGCACGCGTTTCTCGCGGCGCACGATGATCAGAGGCGGCGCCGTCACGCTCGGCGCCGTCGCGGGTGGCGCGTTCGTACCGGGTGCCACCGCCCAGGCCGCGGTGCCGACGCAGCGGACGAGCACCGCGACCGTCGACGGCGCGCTCGTCGCCCCCTTCGGCCGCCACCTGGCCTACGGCAACGACGCGCGCACCGAGATGACCGTCTCCTGGCAGGTCCCGGTCGCCGTCAAGAAGCCGTTCATCCGGATCGGCGCCCGCCCCTGGGACCTCTCCCGCAAGATCGACGCCGAGGTGCGCACCCTCTACACCCCGGCCGGCGTCGGCGTCAGCGCCGACCACACCCAGTACTACATGCACGCCAAGCTGACCCATCTGCGCCCCGGCAGGACGTACTACTACGGCGTCGGCCACGACGGCTTCGACCCGGCCGAGCCGCATCTGCTCGGCACCCTGGGCACCTTCACCACCGCGCCCGACCACAAGAAGCCGTTCACCTTCACCGCCTTCGGCGACCAGGGCGTCAGCTACCACGGCCTCGCCAACGACAGCCTGATCCTCGGCCAGGACCCGGTCTTCCATCTGCACGCCGGCGACATCGCCTACGCCGACCCGGCCGGCGCGGGCAAGAGCGCCGACACCGGCTTCGACTCGCGGGTGTGGGACCAGTTCCTCGCCCAGACCGAGTCGGTCGCCAAGTCCGTGCCATGGATGGTGAGTTACGGCAACCACGACATGGAAGCCTGGTACTCGCCCAACGGCTACGGCGGCGAGGAGGCCCGCTTCACGCTCCCCGACAACGGGCCGGACAAGGCGAATCTGCCGGGCGTGTACTCCTTCGTCTACGGCAACACCGCGGTCATCTCGCTCGACCCGAACGACGTGTCGTACGAGATCCCCGCCAACCTTGGCATCTCCGGCGGCACCCAGACCACGTGGTTCGAGGCGCAGCTGAAGAAGTACCGGGCCGCGCACGACATCGACTTCATCGTCGTGTTCTTCCACCACTGCGCCTACTGCACATCCACCTCGCATGCCTCGGAGGGCGGCGTGCGCCAGGAGTGGGTGCCGCTGTTCGAGAAATACACGGTGGACCTGGTCATCAACGGCCACAACCACCAGTACGAGCGCACCGACGTCATCAAGGGGAACAAGGTCGCCAAGAAGCTCGCCATCGGCGACACGGCCTACCCCGAGACCGAGGGCGTCGTCTATGTGACGGCCGGCGCGGCGGGCCGCAGCCTGTACGCGTTCAGCGCGCCGGACTCCTACGAGGGGCACCCGCACGAGGTCGACTCCGTGGCCTCGTTCGTCAATACCAAGGACGGCAAGGTCGATGAGACCGTCGCCTGGTCCCGGGTGCGCTACCTCAACTACTCGTTCCTGCGCGTGGACGTAGAGCCCGCCCCGCGCGGCCACTACGCCAGGCTGAAGGTGTCGGGCATCGCCGAGACCGGTGACCGGATCGACCACTTCACGGTGGCGCGCAGGGCGAAGTAGCCCTCACGCCGCTCACATCCGCTTGAGGATCGCCTGCTTGGCCACGGTGAACTCCTCGTCCGTCAGCACGCCCGACCGGTGCAGCTCGCCGAGTTCGCGCAGCCGGCGCAGGAGGGCGTCATGGTCGTCCTCGGCGGAGGCCACCGGAGGAGAGGGCACTTCCGGTCGTGCGTCGTGTACGTCGACGGCGGCGGCCTGGGCCGGATGCGGAAGTCTGGCCTGGACCGCCGCCGCGACCAGGGCCATCAGCGGGTCCTTCTTGAAGCCCCACAGCTCGACGGAGTTGGGGTCGTACTTGGGCGGGGCCTTGGTGGGGGCGTTCTTCACGGTGAAGCGGAGATAGCCGTTCTCCAGGCCGGCCGCCGGGTGCCATTCGACGGCGGTCAGGTCGGACAGGGTGAGCGTGCGGGTGCCGGCGGCGGCCTTGGCGTCCTCGGTCTTCCAGTTCCACTCCAGGCGGATGCGCTCGCCGTCGAAGCCGGCGGTGCCGTCGCCCGCGGAGACCGACAGCGGGACCGCCGGGCCCGGCAGCAGATACTCGGAGACGGGGTCGGACGGCACCTCGTCCAGGAGCAGGGCGTTGCGGACCTCGTCCGTGAAGTACTCGGCGACGCCGTAGCGGTCGGAGTCGACGATCAGCTGATAGGGGTCGTGGGGTTCGGCCAGCCGCCCGCCGGTGGCGTGCAGCAGCGGGTCGGCGCCGTCGCGCAGCCGGAGCCTGAGCCGCCCGGACTTCCTGCCCTGCTCGAAGGAGATGCCCGCCAACGCGCCCAGGGGGACGACCAGTTCACCCAGGGTCTTGCGGAGCAGGCTGACGTTCTTGTCCCGTCCTGGGGTCAGTCGCAGGGCGTCGCCGTCGAAGGCCCAGGTGCCGTCCTTCTGGATGATTTCCGCCATGGGAGGGATTGTTTCATCGCTTCTGCGAGAGAGTGGTCTCTACCAATCCTGAAGGCAATCCTGAGCGTAATCCTGAGAGCAATCCTGAAGGGAGCGCATGTGAGACGGCACCACAGAACGACTCCCCGTATGTTCCGGCTCCTCGGTTCGCTGCTGCTGGTGACGGCGGCCGGAGCCGTGGCGGTCGGCGCGGCACCGGCCCCGCGGGCCGCCGCGACGCCGCTGGACCGGGTGATCCCGGCCCCCGCCTCGGTCGACGCGGGCGGATCGCCGTACCGCATCACCGACTCCACCCGCATCCGTGTCGACGGCTCGCGCGAGGCACGCCGGGTCGGCGAGTATCTGGCGGACGTCCTGCGTCCCTCGACCGGTTATCGACTGCCGGTCACGACGTATGGCTCCGGAGGCATCCAACTCCGGCTCGGCAAGGGCTCCTTCGGTGCGGAGGGCTACCGCCTGGACAGCGGACGCAAGGGCGTCACCATCACGGCGGCGGGGCCCTCCGGGCTCTTCCACGGCGTCCAGACCCTGCGTCAGCTCCTCCCCGCCGCCGTCGAGAAGGACTCCGTGCAGCCCGGGCCCTGGCTGATCGCCGGCGGCACGATCAAGGACACCCCGCGGTACGGCTGGCGCGGCGCCATGCTCGACGTCTCCCGGCACTTCTTCACCGTCGACCAGGTCAAGCGCTACATCGACCAGCTCGCCCTGTACAAGATGAACAAGCTGCATCTGCACCTCAGCGACGACCAGGGCTGGCGCATCGCCATCGACTCCTGGCCGCGGCTGGCGACGTACGGCGGCTCCACACAGGTCGGCGGTGGCCCCGGTGGCTACTACACCAAGGCCGACTACAAGGAGATCGTCCGGTACGCGGGCTCCCGCCATCTGGAGGTCGTCCCCGAGATAGACATGCCCGGCCACACGAACGCCGCGCTGGCCTCGTACGCCGAGCTGAACTGCGACGGTGTGGCTCCGCCGCTGTACACCGGCACGGAGGTCGGCTTCAGCTCGCTGTGCGTGGACAAGGAGATCACGTACGACTTCGTGGACGACGTGGTGCGGGAGCTGGCGGCGATCACGCCGGGGCGGTATCTGCATATCGGTGGGGATGAGGCGCATTCCACGAGTCATGCGGACTATGTGAAGTTCATGGACCGGGTGCAGCCGATCGTCGCCAAGTATGGGAAGACCGTGGTGGGTTGGCATCAGCTGACCGGGGCCACTCCGGTGAAGGGGGCGCTTGCGCAGTACTGGGGGCTCGACTCCACCAGTGCGGAGGAGAAGGCGCAGGTTGCTGCGGCGGCGCGGAATGGGACGGGGCTGATTCTGTCGCCGGCCGACCGGATTTACCTCGACATGAAGTACGACGCGAATACGCCGCTGGGGTTGTCGTGGGCGGGGTACGTCGAGGTGCGGCGGTCGTATGACTGGGATCCCGGTGACTATCTCGCGGGGGCGCCGGCCTCTGCGATCCGGGGTGTTGAGGCGCCGTTGTGGAGCGAGACGATCACTAAGTCCGCGGATATCGAGTACATGGCGTTTCCGCGGTTGGCGGGGGTGGCTGAGTTGGGGTGGTCGCCGGCTTCCACGCATGACTGGGATGAGTACAAGGTGCGGCTTGCTGCGCAGGGGGCGCGGTGGGAGGCGTTGGGGATCGGGTATTACCGGTCGCCGCAGGTGCCTTGGTGACTCGGCTGCAGGTCGGTGGGGGGCTGGTCGCGCCCACGCGGCGGAGCCGCATATGTCACAGCCCCGCGCCCCTGAAGACGGGCGCCTCGGAGGACCGTACTCCGAGGCGCCCGCCTGTCTGTGGAGGGCTTTACAGCCCTGCGATGGGGTTCTTCAGGTTGCCGATCAGCTGGAGTGCGCCCGCCGGGTCCGCCAAGTCCACCATCTGCTTGTTGTTGCGGAGTTGGAGGCGGTTGAGGCAGGAGAGGGCGAACTCGGGGGCGAACATGTCGTACTGGTTGAATTTGTCGGCGAGTTCGGGCACCGAGTGCTGGTAGTCGCGGGTGACTTCGGCGACCGTGCGCCAGAAGGCGTCCTCCTCCAGGATTCCCTCGGCCGCGAGGTTCGCGGCGAGGAAGCGGAAGAAGCAGTCGAAGACGTCCGTGAAGATGGAGAGGAGTTTCTTCTCCTCCGGGACCTCCACCCGCAGTCGCTCGACCGTCGGCGGCAGGACTGCCTCCGGGTCCATGACGGCGATCTCCTCGGCGATGTCCTTGTAGATCGCGCGTTCTACGACGCCGTCCTTGAGGACGAGGATGACGTTCTCGCCGTGGGGCATGAACACCAGGTCGTAGGCGTAGAAGCTGTGGAGGAGCGGGGTGAAGTACGCCCGCAGGTAGCGGCGCAGCCATTCCGTCGGGGTCAGGCCCGACTGGGCGATCAGGGCGCCCGCGACGGACGTGCCCTCGTGGTCGACGTGGACGAGGGAGGCCATGGTGGCCAGGGACTCGCCTTCCTGAAGGGACGCGACCGGGCTTTCGCGCCACAGGGCCGCCAGCATCTTGCGGTACGGCGAGTAGCGGTCCGTCGCCTTTTCGTACTCGAGGTGCCGGTAGCCTACGGCGGCGCGTTCGCGGATGATCGACAGGCCGGTGGACTTGAGGACCGGGTCGTTGTCGATGAGCTGGGCGAGCCAGTCGTTGATGGCGGGGGTGGCCTCCATGTAGGCGGCCGAGAGTCCGCGCATGAAGCCCATGTTGAGGACCGAGAGGGCAGTTTTGACGTAGTGCTTCTCGGGGGTGGTGCTGTTGAAGAAGGTGCGGATGGACTGCTGGGCCAGGTACTCGTCGTCGCCCTCGCCGAGGCAGACCAGGTGCTTCTGGGCGACCTCGGCGGCGAAGGTCACCGTCAGCTTGTTCCACCACTGCCAGGGGTGGACGGGGATGAGGAGGTAGTCGGCGGGGTCGAGGTGCTGGTCGCGCAGGACGTCGTAGAAGCGCTCGACGGTCTCCTCGCCCAGCTCCTGCCGTACGAAGGACTCGTACTCGATGCCGACACCGGCCGTGAACGCGGCGCGCGAGCGGTGGGCCGCGAGCCAGATCAGGCGGACCGGGCTCGCGGTCTCGGGGGCGTACGAGAGGTACTCGTGGATGCCGAAGCCGAGCCGGCCGTTGTTGGCGACGAAGCAGGGGTGGCCCTCGGTCATGCCGGTCTCGATGGCCTGGAAGCCGCTTTTCGCCAGCTCGGCGGAGGTCGTCTGCGGCTTGGTGAGCTTGTAGCAGGTGCCGGAGAGGGTGGAGGAGATCTCCTCCAGGTAGACCGGCAGGACCTCGTCGCTCAGGCCGAGTGACTTCTTCAGCTCGATGAAGAAGTCGAGGGCGGCGAGGGGGAGTTCGGCGCCGTCGCGGCGACGGGAGATGGAGTCGGCGTCCACTTGCCAGTGGTCGAGGGCGCGGACCAATGCCGTGAAGGTGTACCGGGTCAGGCCGTCGTCGCTGCGGACGACGTACTGGTCACCGTCCTTCTCGGGGGTGATCAGCCGCTCGTGCGCGAACTCGGCGAGCGCCTTGCGGATGAGGAGGCGGTTTGCCCGCTCCCAGCGCTCGGGGGAGAGGTGGGCCGTGGCGTCGGCGAGGGTCATCCGTGCACCGCCTTCTCGAAGTGGTCGCGTGTGCAGAAACTCAGCAACGCCTTCTTCTCCGGCTTCTGTATCTCCCGCTCGGGGATGAACCCGACGGCTTCGTTCAGGGCGTGGACGGCCTTGTTGGCGATGTCCGGCTCGACGACGACGCGGGCGGTGCGCGGGTCCTCGAAGAGGTGGGCCATCACGGCGGTGATGACGGCCCGGGTGAAGCCGTGCACGGGCCGGTCGGTCGCCGGCACCAGGAAGTGCATGCCGACGTCGCCGGGCTGCGGGTCGTACAGGCCGACCAGTTCACGGTGCGCGGGGTCGTAGTACTCCATGAGGAAGGCCGGTTCGCCGTCCCGCAGCCCGAGCAGGGCGTGATGGTGCTCGTCGGCCGCGATCTCCATGTAGGCGCGCTCGACGTCCTGCAACTTCGCGTCCTGCATCATCCAGTAGGACGCCTTGGGATGCGTGACCCAGGTGTGCAGCAGCTCGGCGTCGTTGAGGGGGTCGAGCGGGCGGAAGGTGAAGGTCAGGGGGCTCATACGGCGAACTCCTGGAACGCGATGGTCTTCTCGACCGGGTAGTACTCGCTGCCGAGCAGCTCACGGATGATGTAGCTGTTGCGGTACGCGCCCATGCCCAGGTCGGGGCTGGTGATGCTGTGGGTGTGGACGCCGGCGTTCTGCAGGAAGACGCCCCGGCCGGTCGTGTCGATCGAGTAGTTGCGGGCGACGTCGAAGTTGCCCTGCGAGTCGTAGACCAGCCGGTCGCGCACGGGCTTCAGGAACTCCGGCTCGGCGTAGTGGTAGCCGGTGGCCAGGACCAGGCCCTGGGACTCGATCTCGTACTCCTTGTCCTGCTCCTCCTGGCGGAAGGAGAGGCTGTACGTGCCGTTCTCGTACCGCGCGCCGTTCAGCGCGGAGTTGGTGAGCAGACGCGTGGGCACCGGGCCGCCGAGGTTCTTCTGGTAGAGCAGATCGAAGATCTCGTTGATCAGGTCGCCGTCGATGCCCTTGAACAGGCCCTTCTGCTGGGCCGTGAGGCGGTAGCGGGTGGCCTCGGGGAGCTCGCGGAAGTAGTCGATGTACTCCGGCGACGTCATCTCCAGCGTGAGCTTGGTGTACTCCAGCGGGAAGAAGCGCGGGGAGCGGGTCACCCAGTTCAGCCGGTAGCCGTGGACGTCGATCTCGCTGAGGAGGTCGTAGTAGATCTCCGCGGCGGACTGGCCGGAGCCGATGAGCGTGATCGACTCCTTCTTCTGCAGCTCCGCCTTGTTCTGCATGTAGCGGGAGTTGTGGAAGAAGTCGCCGCCCAGGCCGCGCACCGCCTCGGGGTAGTACGGCGAGGTGCCGGTGCCGAGGACCAGGTGGCGGGCGCGGAAGGTCTCGTTCTTGGTGGTGCGTACGACGTACAGCTCGTCCTCGTACGTCACTTCCGTCACCGTCGTGCTGAAGCGGACGCTGCTGAGTTTGTTGGCGGCCCAGCGGCAGTAGTCGTCGTACTCGACCCGCAGGGGGTAGAAATTCTCGCGGATGTAGAACGAGTACAACCGCCCCTGCTCTTTGAGGTAGTTGAGGAAGGAGTACGGCGACGTCGGGTCGGCGAGGGTGACCAGGTCCGACATGAACGGGGTCTGGAGATGGGCGCCGTCCAGGAACATGCCCGCGTGCCACTCGAAGTTCGGCTTCGACTCCAGGAAGACGCCGTCGAGTTCGTCGATCGGCTCGGTCAGACAGGCCAGGCCGAGATTGAAGGGGCCGAGGCCTATCCCGACGAAGTCGAGGGTCTTTTCAGAGGCTTCAGGAAGCGCGGACAACGGTCTCTCCCAGGTACTGCTCGGCGTGGCCGGCGATCAGATCGAGGACGGCGGCGATGTCGGATGCCTGCGTCTCGGGGTTGAGCAGGGTGAACTTCAGGTAGTGGCGGCCGCCGACCTTGGTGCCCGCGACCACCGCGTCACCGGAGGCGAACAGGGCCTTGCGGGCGTACAGGTTGGCCCGGTCGATCTCGGCGGGGTCGGTGACGGCGGCCGGGATGTAGCGGAAGACGAGGGTGGAGAGCGACGGCTCCACGACCACGTCGAAGCGCGGATCGGCGGCGAGCAGCTGCCAGCCTTCTACGGCCAGGTCGCAGACCTCGTCGAAGAGCTGGCCGATCCCGTCGGCGCCCATCGTCCGCAGCGTCATCCACAGCTTGAGCGCGTCGAAGCGGCGGGTGGTCTGCAGGGACTTGTCGACCTGGTTGGGTATGCGCTCCTGCACCATCCGGCGCGGGTTGAGGTATTCCGCGTGGTAGGTGGCGTGCCGCAGCGTGGCGGCGTCGCGGACCAGCACGGCCGATGAACTCACCGGCTGGAAGAAGGACTTGTGGTAGTCGACGGTGACGGAGTCGGCGCGCTCGATGCCGTCGATGCGGTCGCGGTACTTGATCGACGCGAGGAGTCCGCAGCCGTACGCGGCGTCGACGTGCATCCAGGTGCCGTACTGCTCGCACAGTTCGGCGATCTCGGGCAGCGGGTCGATGGAGCCGAAGTCGGTGGTGCCGGCGGTGGCGACGACGGCCATGGGGACCAGGCCGTCCTTCTTGCAGCGCTCCAGCTCATGGGCGAGCGCGACGGTCTGCATCCGCTTGTCGTGGTCGACGGGGATGGACACGACGGAGTCCTGGCCGAGGCCCAGCAGTTTCGCGGACTTCTTCACGCTGAAGTGGCTGACCTCGGAGGCGAAGATACGCAGTTTGGCGAAGGAGTCGGACTTGGCCTCCTCGCGGGCGAGTAGGAGCGCCTGGAGGTTGGACTGCGTGCCGCCGGAGGTGAAGACACCGTCGGCGTTCTCGCCGAGGCCTATTCGGGCGGTCGTCCAGTCGATGAGCTTGCGCTCGATGAGGGTGCCGCCTGCCGACTGGTCCCAGGTGTCCAGGGAGGAGTTGACGGCGGAGAGGACCGCCTCGCCGAGCACGGCCGGGATGACGACCGGGCAGTTGAGGTGGGCGAGATAGCGGGGGTGGTGGAAGTAGATCGCGTCCCGGAGGTAGACGTCCTCCAGTTCGTCGAGGACCGCGGCGGTGTCGTGCAGCGGCCGGTCGAGGTCGATCGCGTCGATACGGGGGGCGAGGGCGTCGACCGTGATGCCGGTGAACGGACGGTCGGTGGTGGCGAGTTTGGCCGCCACCCGCTCGATTCCTTCGGTCACGGAGCTGCGATACCGCTCCGCGGTCGTGTCATTGAGCAGGTGCGAGCGCATGTGGGGGTCCTCCGGTGGGGACGATCCGTCGGCGGGGCAGGAAGAAGCGGAATCTGTACTTCAACTTTGGTAAGGCTAACCTAACTTCATCGAATTTAGCGCATGAGAAATCCAACCCCGCCCGTGACGGTGGTCACTTCTGTCGCTGTCTCACTACTCGCCGCGCTCGCGCAGCTGTTCCTCGGTCAGACCCTGCCGCCAGTAGCCCACGAACGTGACCCGGCGGCGGTCGATCCCGCGCTCGCCCACAAAATGCCGGCGCAGCTGCTTCACGCAGCCGGACTCACCCGCGATCCAGACGTACGGCCGCTCGGCGGGCGGGAGTTGGTCGGCCCGCACGGCGTCGAGGGCCATGGGGGACCCCTCGGCGCGTACGAGCCACGTGATGTCCGCGTCCGCCTCCGTCACCAGGTCCTGGATGTCACCGGCATGGTGCACCTCCAGCCAGACCCGGGCACGGGTGCCGGCTGGCAGCGACTCGACGATGGCGGAGACGGCCGGTACGGCGGTCTCGTCGCCCCAGATCACCACCAGATCCGTGTCGGCGGGCGGCCGGAAACGAATGGCCCGGTTGTCGGCGACAGCCGGCCCGAGCAACAGCACACGATTCCCAGCACAGGCCTGCGAGGCCCACCGCGAGGCCGGCCCGGCAGGCACAGCGGCGCCCGGCTCGACCCCGTGCAGCACAAAGTCGATATCGATCTCGTCGGGCTCCCGGCGCAACGCCCGCAACGTGTAGGACCGCATCACCGCCCGCACGTCATCCGGCAGTTCCCGCCACCCCTGCCACCAGCCATCCCCGAGCTCGATGGGCACGGCAGGCTCGGTCTGTCCCGGGTGCGGCAGAAACAACGACAGCGACTGGTCACGCCCGTTGGAGTGGAAATCCCGCAACTCGTCCCCGGCAAAGGTGACCCGGACCAGAGACGGCCCGAGCCGCAGAGTCCGTACGACACGCAGGGAGAAGAACCGGAACGGGGCGACGACGGCGGTAGCCATTGGGGTTGCTCCTGAAAGGGGGGCGGGGGAGCTTGCCTGTTTTTAGGGGCGCGGGGCTGTGTCGATTTGCGGCTACCGCCGCGTGGGCGCGACCAGCCCCCACCGGCCCGCAGCTCACCCACAACATCAAGCCCCGTTGATCAGCTGACCTTCTTCGCCTTCTCAAGAGCCTCAGCGAGATTCTCAAGCAACGGCGTGCACTTGTCGTAAGACAGAATCGGCTCCGGCGACCGAGCGATGACCTGCCCGGCCTTAACCGCCGGCAACTGCTTCCACGTGCCCTCAGTGATGTCGGCCGGCTGAACCGTCGAGGACCGGTCGTCCATCATGATGACGTCCGCCCCGTACTTGTCGACGTTCTCCCAGCTGAGACTCTCGAACCAGCCACCGGTCGCCTCCTTCGCCTTCTCCGGGGGCTCGACGAAGTTCACGCCGAGAGCCTTGAAGTACTCAAGGTCGATGGAGAAGTTGGTGCCGGACACGTAGAAGAGGTCCGCGCTGGCGGAACCGGCCATCACCTTGATGTCGGGCTTGGCCTTGGCCGCCGCGCGCAGCCGGGCGGCCGCGTCCTCGAACTTCTTCTTGGACTGGACGGCCTTGTCGGCCGTCATGTCGGCGCCGAGCGACTCGGCCAGCTCCCACATGCGCCCCAGCGGCTTGGTCAGCTGCCGGTCGTAGACGGAGATGGCGGCGCTCGGCGCGAGCTTGGCGATCTTGTCCTTGGACGCCTCGGGGACGTACCAGAGGGTGCCGGCGCTGTCGAAGGTCGTGGAGATGAGGACGTCGGGCTGGAAGGCGGCGTACTGCTCGACGTTGAACGCGTCCCAGACGTTGCCGAAGACCGTCAGCTTGCTGACGTCCATGTCGCCGGCCTGCACATCCGCCTTGCCGGCCTTGGTCTTGGTCGGGCCGAAGACGCCCTTGACCTCGATGCCGTAGTCGTAGAGGGCGGCGGCGACACCGGTGAAGGCGACGATCTTCGTGGGGACTTCGTCCAGCTTCACGGTCGTACCGCGGTCGTCCTTGAACGACCAGGGGCCGGTAGCCTTCGCGGAGGCCGTCGACTCAGAGCCACCGCTCTTCGCGTCGTCGTCTCCGCAGGCTGCGAGCGCGGCACCGAGGCCGAGGGCGCCACCGGCGGCGAGGATGCCACGGCGGGTGAAGTGGGTGGCTCTGGCGTTGGACATGGTGTGACTGCTTTCGAACGGGGCGAAGCGCCCGCCGGACAAGTTCGAACGTAGGTTAGCCTAACCTCACTACTTGTCCAGGGGATGGGTCGCCCCCGGTCCGAAGCCTGTGCGAACCCTGTGACCTGCGGTTTCAGCTCGTCAGCCCCAACTCCCGGGCGATCAGCATCCGTTGGACCTCACTGGTGCCCTCACCGATCTCCAGGATCTTCGAGTCGCGCCACATGCGTGCCACCGGGTATTCGTTCATGAAGCCGTAGCCGCCGTGGATCTGGGTCGCCTCACGGGCGTTGTCCACCGCGATCGTCGACGAGTAGAGCTTGGCCAGGGCCGCCTCCTTCTTGAAGGGTTCGCCGGCGACCAGGCGGGAGGCCGCGTCACGCCAGGCCAGGCGGGAGGTGTGGGCCTTCATCTCCATGTCGGCGAGCTTGAACTGGATCGCCTGGTTGGCGCCGATCGGGCGGCCGAAGGCATGGCGTTCCTTCGCGTACTTCAGGGACTCGTCCACGCAGCCCTGGGCCAGGCCCGTCGCGAGGGCCGCGATGGCGATACGGCCTTCGTCGAGGATGTGCAGGAACTGGGCGTAGCCGCGGCCCTGTTCGCCCAGCAGGTTCGCGGCCGGAACGCGGACGTCGGAGAAGGACAGCTCGCGGGTGTCGGAGGCGTTCCAGCCGACCTTCGAGTAGGGCGGGGCGACCGTGAAGCCCGGGGTTCCCGACGGGACGATGATCGCGGAGATCAGCGGCCTGCCGTCCGGCTTGCGGCCCGTCACCGCCGTGACCGTCACCAGGCCCGTGATGTCCGTACCGGAGTTGGTGATGAAGCACTTCGTGCCGTTGATCACCCACTCGTCCGTCTCGGCGTCCAGCCGGGCCGTCGTCTGCGTCGCGCCCGCGTCGCTGCCGCCGTCCGGCTCGGTCAGGCCGAAGGCGCCGAGGATTTCGCCGGTGCACAGGCGGGGGAGCCACTCGCGCTTCTGCTCCTCGGTGCCGAAGAGGTGGATCGGCATCGCGCCGAGCGAGACGCCGGCCTCCAGGGTGATGGCCACCGAGGAGTCCACGCGGGCGAGTTCCTCCAGGGCGATGCCCAGCGCCAGATAGTCGCCGCCCATACCGCCGTACTCCTCCGGGAACGGCAGCCCGAACAGGCCCATGCGGCCCATCTCGCGGACGATCTCGTACGGGAATTCATGGTGCTCGTAGAACTCGCCGATCTTGGGGGCGACCACGTCGTGCGCGAACTGCTCGACCGTACGCCGGAGTTCTTCGAGTTCGGGGGACAGGCGGTGGTCCATGGCAGATCACTGCTCCTTGTGGGGCTGTGGTGTGGTACCGAGTGCGCGGACGGCGCGGGACGGGCTGGGTCGGCCCAGGTGGGCGGCCATCCAGACGCTGGTGGCGACGAGACGGCCGAGGTTGACTCCGGTGTCGATGCCGAGTCCTTGGAGCATCCACACGAGGTCTTCGGTGGCGAGATTGCCGGTGGCGGACTTGGCGTACGGGCAGCCGCCGAGGCCGCCCGCCGAGGCGTCGACGGTGGTGACGCCGTGTTGCAGCGCGGCCAGGGTGTTGGCCAGCGCCTGGCCGTACGTGTCGTGGAAGTGCACGCCCAACGCGCTGGTCAGGACGTGCTGTTCATTGAGTGCCCTGAGCAGTTCGAGGACATGGCCCGGGGTCGCCACGCCGATCGTGTCGCCGAGGCTCAGCTCGTCGCAGCCCATGTCCAGCAGGGCCCTGGCGACGTGCACGACCTGGTGGACGGGGACCGGGCCCTCCCACGGGTCGCCGAAGCACATCGACAGATAGCCGCGTACGTGGACCTGCTCGGCCTTCGCCCGCGCGACCACCGGCTCGAACATGGCCAGCGCCTCGTCGAGCGTCCGGTTGAGGTTGGCCTTGGCGAAGGACTCGGTGGCGCTGGCGAAGACGGCGACGCGGGTGGCGCCGAGGGACAGCGCCCGGTCCAGTCCGCGTTCGTTCGGCACGAGCACCGGGAGTGCGACCGGCAGCCCGCTCACGGCCGGGAACAGCTCTTCCGCGTCCGCGAGTTGAGGCACCCACTTGGGGTGGACGAAGCTGGTCGCCTCGATCGTCGTCAGGCCCGAGTCGGCCAGCCGGCGGATGAACTCCGCCTTGATCTCGGTCGGCACGGTCGACTTCTCGTTCTGCAGTCCGTCGCGTGCGCCGACCTCGTGGATCCGCACCCGGGTGGGCAGACCCTGGGCCGGTACGGCCATGGGGAGTCCCTGAACCGTCATTCCTCCGCCTCCTCGTGCGGTGCGACGACCGCCAGTACCTGGTCCATGGCGACCGTCGTGCCCGGTGCCACATCCAGCTCGGCGACCGTGCCGGCGTGCGGGGCGGAGATGACGTGTTCCATCTTCATCGCCTCGACGACCAGCAGACTCTGACCGGCGGCCACCTCGTCACCGACGGCCACCTTCACGACCGTGACCGTGCCCGGCATCGGCGCGGTGAGCGAGTCGGCACCGGAGTGCGCGGCCCGGGTGAGCGAGGCGGCGACCGGGTCGTGGTCACGGACGTGCCAGGCGTCGCCGTCGCGGCCGATCCAGTCGGCGGCTCGGTGGAACGTGTGCCGGACGCCGTCCAGCAGCACCGACACCTCGTCATCGGTGACGGTGTGCGTGCCGCGCGGGACGTACTCCACGGGGTCGTGCACCCGGAGGTGGAAGCCGACCTGCTTGGCTTCCCCGCCCAGCCGCCAGCCGCTCGGCACCGAGAACGGGTCGGTCCAGCCGTTCCCGTGCGGCCGCAGCGCTTCCAGGCGTACGGCCGCTGCCGCCTCGTAGACCTCTTCGGGTACGTCGGTGGAGACGAGGTCGGCCACCACCCGTTCGACCAGGCCCGTGTCCAACTCGCCCTCGACCACCGCCGGATGGGCCAGCAGCCGCCGCAGGAACCCCGCGTTCGTCTGCACGCCCAGCGTCACCGTCTCCCCGAGGGCGGCCCGGAGCTTCCTGAGCGCGGTCGCGCGGTCGGGGCCGTACGCGATCACCTTGGACAGCATCGGGTCGTACAGGCTGCCGACCTCGGTGCCCTCGCTGAGCCCGGAGTCGGTGCGGACGCCGTTGCCCTGGGGCTCGCGCAGTTGTAGGACCGTGCCGCCGGACGGCAGGAACCCGCGCGATGGGTCCTCGGCGCAGACGCGGGCCTCGACCGCGTGGCCGGTCAGCCGGATCTCGTCCTGTGTGAACGGCAGTCGCTCTCCCGCCGCCACCCGCAGCTGCCACTCCACCAGGTCAAGGCCCGTGATCAGCTCGGTCACCGGGTGCTCCACCTGGAGGCGGGTGTTCATCTCCATGAAGTAGTACGACGACGGATCGACGCCCGGGACGATGAACTCGACCGTGCCCGCGCCGACGTAACCGCAGGAACGGGCCGCCTGGACCGCCGCCTCGCCCATGGACGCGCGCGTGGCCTCGTCGAGCAGGACTGAAGGGGCCTCCTCGATGATCTTCTGGTGGCGGCGCTGGAGAGAGCACTCGCGCTCGCCCAGGTGGATCACGTTCCCGTGGGCGTCCGCCAGGACCTGGATCTCGATGTGCCGGGGGCGGTCGATCCACCGCTCGACGAGGAGCGTGTCGTCGCCGAAGGAGGCCGCGGCCTCGCGCCGGGCCGCCGCGATCTCCTCGTCCAGCACGGCCAGGTCGCGCACCAGGCGCATGCCCTTGCCGCCACCGCCGGCGCTGGGCTTCAGCAGCACGGGGGCGCCCAACGTGTGGGCGGCGTAGGTGAGTTCGGGGTCGCGGCCGCCGGGCACCACCGGTACCCCGGCCGCCTGCACCGTCTCCTTCGCCCGGATCTTGTCGCCCATGAGGGAGATCGCCTCGGCGGGCGGCCCGATGAAGGCCAGGCCCGCCTCGGCGCACGCGCGCGCGAACGCGGTGTTCTCGGCGAGGAAGCCGTACCCGGGGTGGACCGCCTGGGCGCCGGTGCGGGCGGCGGCCTCCAGGATGCGCTCCACGGACAGATAGCTCTGTGCCGCCGGGGCGGGACCGATCCGTACGGCCGTGTCGGCCTCCCGGACGTGCCGGGCGTCGGCGTCCGCGTCGGAGAAGACGGCGACCGAGCGGACGCCCAGCGTGCGCAGCGTGCGGATGACCCGGACGGCGATCTCGCCCCGGTTGGCCACAAGCACGGTGTCGAACATGATCGTGTCGGACATGGTCGTAAGGTCCCTCACATCCGGAAGACGCCGAACTGGGGATCACCCAGGGGCGCATTGGCGCACGCGGTCAGGGCCAGGCCCAGCACCTGACGGGTCTCCAGCGGGTCGATGACGCCGTCGTCCCAGAGCCGGGCGGTGGCGTAATAAGCGTTCCCCTGACGCTCGTACTGCGCACGGATCGGCGCCTTGAAGTCCTCCTCCTCGTCCTCGGGCCAGGACTCCCCGCGGGCCTCCAGCTGGTCACGCTTGACGGTGGCGAGGACGGAGGCGGCCTGCTCGCCGCCCATGACGGAGATCTTGGCGCCGGGCCACATCCACAGGAAGCGGGGGGAGTAGGCCCGGCCGCACATCGAGTAGTTGCCCGCGCCGTACGACCCGCCCACCACGACCGTCAGCTTCGGCACGCGCGTGGTGGCGACCGCCGTCACCATCTTGGCGCCGTGCTTGGCGATGCCCCCGGCCTCGTAGTCCCGGCCGACCATGAACCCGGAGATGTTCTGCAGGAACACCAGCGGGATCCCGCGCTGGTCGCACAGCTCGATGAAGTGGGCGCCCTTCTGGGCGGACTCGGAGAACAGGATGCCGTTGTTGGCGACGATGCCGACCGGGTGGCCGTGGATCCGGGCGAAGCCGGTGACCAGGGTCTGCCCGAACTCGGACTTGAACTCGGAGAAGCGCGAGCCGTCGGTGATGCGCGCGATGATCTCGCGGACGTCGTACGGAGTGCGGGGGTCGGCCGGCACGGCGCCGTACAGCCCGTACGGGTCGACCTTCGGCTCCACGGCGGGCACCACGTCCCAGGGCAGCGGCCCGCGCGCGGGAAGCGTGGCGACGATATTGCGGACGATCCGCAGCGCGTGCGCGTCGTCCTCCGCGAGGTGGTCGGTCACGCCGGACACGCGCGCGTGGACCTCGCCGCCGCCGAGCTCCTCCGCGGTGACGACCTCGCCGGTGGCGGCCTTCACGAGCGGGGGCCCGCCGAGAAAGATGGTGCCCTGATTGCGGACGATCACGGCCTCGTCGCTCATCGCGGGGACGTAAGCCCCACCGGCCGTGCACGACCCCAGCACGGCCGCGATCTGCGGGATGCGCGCCGCCGACATCCGGGCCTGGTTGTAGAAGATCCGCCCGAAGTGCTCACGGTCGGGGAAGACCTCGTCCTGCATGGGAAGGAAGGCCCCGCCGGAGTCCACCAGATAGAGGCAAGGCAGCCGATTCTCCAGGGCGACTTCCTGCGCCCGCAGATGCTTCTTCACGGTGATGGGGTAGTACGTGCCCCCCTTCACGGTGGCGTCATTGGCGACGATCACGCACTCGCGCCCGCCGACCCGCCCGATCCCGGCGATGACACCGGCCGCCGGGGCCTGTCCGTCGTACATCCCGTCGGCCGCGAGCGGGGCCAGTTCCAGGAAGGGCGAGCCGGGGTCGAGGAGGGTGTCGACCCGGTCGCGGGGCAGCAGCTTGCCGCGTGCGCAGTGTCGTGCGCGGGCCTTCTCGCCGCCGCCGAGCCGGGCGGCGGCGAGCTTGCCGCGCAGCTCTTCGACGAGCGCCAGCTGTGCCGCCTCATTGGCCCGCCAGGCCTCCGACGCGGGGTCTGCCGCGCTGTGGAGCTCCGGTGCCTGTTGCATCCTGCGGTCCCCTCACCTTGTTAATGAGCGTTAACGCATTTCCTCCAGGTTAACGACCGCTAACCTCCCTGTCTAGAATTGGTTTCATGGCCACCAGAACCGACGCCCCCACCCGCCGTGAGCAGATCCTCAAGGAAGCGGCCCGGCTCTTCGCCGAGCGCGGCTTCCACGGGGTCGGAGTCGACGAGATAGGCGCTGCGGTGGGCATCAGCGGCCCCGGCCTCTACCGGCACTTCGCGGGCAAGGACGCGATGCTCGCCGAGCTGCTCGTCGGCATCAGCGGCCAGCTGCTGACGGGCGGGAAGCGCAGGGTCGCCGAGACGGACGGCAACCCCGACGCGCTCCTCGACTCCCTCATCGAGGGCCACATCGACTTCGCCCTCGACGACCGCCCCCTCATCACCCTGCACGACCGCGAGCTGGACCGCCTCCGCGACAGCGACCGCAAGCTCGTACGACAGCTGCAGCGGCAGTACGTCGAGCTGTGGGTCGAGGTGGTGCGCAAGGTCTACCCCGCCCTCACCGAACCGACGGCCCGCTCAGCCGTCCACTCGGTCTTCGGCCTCCTCAACTCGACCCCACACCTGGGCCGCCCGGGCTCCCTCCCGGGACGCGCGGCCACGGCGGAACTGCTGCACCGGATGGCCCGGGGGGCGTTCGGGGCGGCGGGGGCGGAGTGAGGCGCCCGGCGCAGGCCTGACGATCGGCGTGCGACGGGCGCCTCGACTCAGCCGAAGGCCAGCTCGTTCGTGCCCCACTCACTGGCTGCGGCCTGCACCGTGATGGCGGCGCCGATGGCGTTCTTGCCCCCCGCGTACAGGGCGATGCTCCCGTCGGAGCCGAGGGCCCAGATGTCGGGGGTGCCGTCCCCGTTGACGTCCGGGGTGCCGTACAGGTGCGTGACGGGTGTGCTGCCCTCGCTCCAGCCCTCGGCATAGACGGTGTCCGCGCCGTTCAGGGAACCGGCGGCCGTGGACACGAGGCAAGGGTGGATCCGCCGTTCTCCGTGTGCTTGATGCCATGGCAGAGGAGCAGTCGGTCCGAGGATTCGGATCGGTAGGCGAAGTCCGGCGCGCCGTCCGCGTTGTGGTCGCCGACGGAGACGAGGTCGCGCTCGGCCCAGGACGTGGCGGCGACCTGCGTGGCCTTGGAGAACGTCGCCCCGGTGTAGCCGGTGAGGATCCAGAAACCGCCGCCGGTGGTGACGAACAGTCGGGCCGCTGGTCCAGGTTGTAGTCGCCGGTGATCATCTGGGTGAACGTGGCCGGATCGGGTCCGTCGTCCGGCAGCCGCATGGTCATGCGCTGGGAGACGTCGACGCTGCCGTAGCCGTCACCCCGGTAGACGTAGAGCTTCCCGTCTGCCGGGAGCAGGGCATCATCAATGGCTCGCCGCTCACGGACGACGACATACCCACGGTGTGGAAGCAGCTCAACGAGGAGCCGACGTACAACATCCGCTCGGTGGCGTACCTGACGATCTACAACGCCTACCAGATCAGCGCACCCCGGCCGGGCCTCACCACCACCCCGGCCCAGACCCAGGCCCTGCTGGCCCGGTACAACGGCACCAACGACAACGCCGCGAAGTACGGCCGTGAGCTGATCGGCCTGTACAACGTGCTGGAGAACTACAACATGCTGTCGCGCGGCTAGTGAGACCGAATGAAGACGAGCACCGCACACCCTTGGCTCCGGCGGAGTCTCCCCCTGGTCGTCAACATCTTGCTGGGGATCCCAGCCGTGGTGCCCGCGTTCCTGTTGTGGTACTTCGCGTCGAACTGGCCCCTTGCCGACCTGGGCTGGACCGAGCACGAACCCACCGAGAACGACGGCATGCTGCCCTGGTTCATGGTCGCCACACCGATCCTCACCCTGTTCGGGCTCGTCTGGTGGCTGGCCAACCGTCCTTTCCGGCGCAGGACGGCGCTGTCACCCCATGCGTACTGGCTACTGAGCGCCGCGGCCACCGCACTGCCCACGCTAACTCTCATCATCATCAGCTTGGGAAGGAACTGAAGAGGTGACCGACAACACACGCAGCAGCACGAGCGGCATACCAAGACGGGCCATGCGGATCCGGCCCCGTGCGCGCCCCCACCCGCCCCCCGGCGTGACGAGCGTTACCCCCAGCCCTCTCTGGACGCCGCGTCCTACTCGCCGGTACCTTGAATGAGCAAGCGCTTAGACATGTACCGGTGGAGGAGGACGGCGTGCGCCGTACGGTGTTCAACGAGGATCACGAGGCGTTCCGGGAGACCCTTCGCGCCTTCATCGAGGCCGAGGTCGTGCCGGTCTACGACGAGTGGTTCGCGGCTGGTCAGGCGCCGCGCGACTTCTACTACAAGCTGGCCGAGCTGGGCGTCTTCGGTATCCGCGTGGACGAGGAGTTCGGCGGCGCCGGCATCGACTCGTACAAGTTCGAGGCCGTGATGTACGAGGAGACGGCCCGCGCGGGTGTGCAGTTCGGCGGCTCCGGTGTGCACGTGCTGCTCGGTCTGCCGTACATCAAGATGCTCGCCACCGACGAGCAGAAGAAGCGGTTCCTGCCGAAGTTCGTCTCCGGTGAGGAGATGTGGGCGCTGGCCATGACCGAGCCGGGGACGGGGTCCGACCTCGCCGGTATGAAGACCACCGCCAAGCTCAGCGAGGACGGCACGCACTACGTCCTCAATGGCGCCAAGACCTTCATCACGGGTGGCGTCCACGCCGACCGCGTGATCGTCTGCGCCCGGACGTCCGCGCCCACCGCCGAGGACCGCCGCTTCGGTATCTCCCTCTTCGCCGTGGACACCAAGTCCGAGGGCTACTCGGTCGGCCGGAAGCTCGACAAGCTCGGGCTGAAGACGTCCGACACCGCCGAGCTGGCGTTCGTCGACGTCAAGGTGCCCGTCGAGGACCTGCTCGGCGAGGAGAACAAGGGCTTCTACTACCTCGGCCACAACCTGGCGTCCGAGCGCTGGGGCATCGCCTTCGGCGCCTACGCCCAGGCCAAGGCGGCCGTCCGGTTCGCCAAGGAGTACGTCCAGGACCGCACCGTCTTCGGCAAGACCGTCGCCTCCTTCCAGAACACCAAGTTCGAACTGGCCGCCTGCCAGGCCGAGGTGGACGCGGCGGAGGCCGTCGCCGACCGCGCCCTCGAGGCCCTCGACGCCGGTGAGCTGACCCCGGCCGAGGCCGCCAGCGCCAAGCTGTTCTGCACCGAGGTCGCGCACCGCGTGATCGACCGCTGCCTCCAACTGCACGGCGGCTACGGGTTCATGAACGAGTACCCGATCGCCCGCCTGTACGCGGACAACCGCGTGAACCGCATCTACGGCGGGACCAGCGAGATCATGAAGTCGATCATCGCGAAGGACATGGGCCTGTAAGGTTCTCGAAATTACCGGCCAGTAGAAAAGGTGCCATGAACCAGGCACTACAGGGTCTCCTCGATCTGCTCGACATCGAGCAGATCGAGGAGAACATCTTCCGCGGCCAGTCCCGCTCCGCCGTCGTCCCACGCGTCTTCGGCGGACAGGTCGCGGCCCAGGCGCTCGTCGCCGCCGGGCGTACGGTTCCCGAGGACCGTTTCGCCCACTCCCTCCACGCGTACTTCCTGCGCATCGGCGACGCGGGCGCCCCCATCGTCTACAACGTCGACCGTATGAACGACGGCCGTTCCTTCACCGCGCGCCGCGTGGTCGCGATCCAGCACGGACAGCCGATCTTCGCGCTCTCGGCCTCCTTCCAGAAATACGAGGAAGGCTTCGAGCACCAGACCCCGATGCCGCCCGCCCCCGACCCGGCCACCCTCCCCACCGCCGAGGAACGGCTGCCGGCGTACGACCTCGCCCCCGAGGTCGTCGAGAAGATGCTGGAGGCGCGGGCCGCCGTAGATCTGCGCTACGTCGACGACCCGCCGTACGGCCGCTACGGCGAGCCCCGCGAGCCGCACTCCCAGGTCTGGTTCCGCACCAACGGCAAACTGGCCGACGACCCGCTCTTGCACGTCGTCCTTGCCACCTACGTCTCCGACATGACCCTCCTCGACTCCGTCCTCCTCGCGCACGGGCGCGGGGGATGGGCGGTCGGGGACGTCGTCGGGGCCTCCCTGGACCATGCGATGTGGTTCCACCGGCCCTTCCGCGCCGACGAATGGCTCCTGTACGACCAGGAGTCCCCGTCGGCGCACGGCGGCCGGGGTCTCGGCCAGGCCCGCATCTACACGCAGGACGGACAGCTCGCGATATCGGTGATCCAGGAGGGCGTGGTGCGCGCCCCCCGGCCTAGGTGAGCCCCGCCTCGGCCAGCAGATACGCCGTCAGCGGGTCGTAGTACCGCGGGCTGAGGACGTGGTCGTCGAGGGGGACCGCCACCTGGAGGGTGCCTTCCGACTCGGCGAGGAAGAGGGCCGGGTCGTTGGAGTCCGCGTATCCGACAGAGTCGACGCTGTGTTGGGCGGCGTATCCGGCCCAGCCGTGGTCGGCGACGACCAGGTCGGGCAGCGGGCGGCCCTCCTGCTCCAGGGCGGTGAGGATGGCGCGCATCGGGGCGCCGGAGTGCGTGTGCCACAGCGTGGCGCCGTGCTCCAGCATCGCCACGTCCGCGAACTGCATGACGTATCCCTCGTCCGTCTGCAACCCGTCCGGGATCACGACGATCTCGCAGCCGGCCGTGCGCAGCGCGGCGGCCGTCGCGCGGTGCACGTCGAGCAGTCCGCCGGGATGGCCGGTGGCGAACAGCACCCGCTGCTCGCCGTCGGCCGCCTTGCGCAGCCGGGCCGCCATCCGCTCCAGGGCGTCGACCGTCAGCTCGGGGTCGATGGTGTCCTGGCCGTGCCGGTACTCCGGGTCGTCGTTCACTCCCACCCGCTCGGTCATCACCGCGAGCACGTCCTGCTCGTCCGTCCAGCGCTCGCCGAGCTCGAGGCCGAGCCAGTAGTGCCGGTCGCCGTTGGCCAGCTTGCGGTAGTGGGAGAGGTTGTTCTCGCGAGGCGTGGCCACGTCGCCCGCGATACGGGTCTTCACGAGGTGGTCGACGAGCTCGGCGCGGCTGGGGGTCCCGGATATCGGCATGGGAACCATTGTGAGGCAGACCGCAGGGCGAACACCCGGCGTCCCGCCCGCTGGGACACGCGTCACTCACCCGTTCCGCAGCGCGAACCACAACTCCATGCGTACGTCGGGATCGTCCAGGTCGGCGCCCAACAACGCCGCGCACCGGGCGATCCGCTGCCGCACGGTGTTGCGGTGCACGGACAGTGCGACGGCCGTACGGTCCCAACTCCCGTGCAGCGAAAGCCAGGTGCGCAGGGTCTCGGTGAGGGCCGGAGTGGTCGCGACGGGAGCCAGGAGCGCGCGGGCGTGCGCCTCCGCCTCTTCCCGCGGGAGGAGTTCGGCGAGACCGGGGCGGGCGCCGTGCCGGACCAGGGCCGCGCGGGTGGCACGCGCGCGTGCCAGAGCGCGGGCCGCCTGTGTGTCGGCCGACGGCCACTCCTGCGGCGCGGCGGGCGCGCTGACGCCGAGCGTCCAGCCCGGCTGCGGCTCGATCTCACGCAGGGGCACGAGCACGCGTACGACATCCGCCGCGAGGTCCACCAACGGCGAACCGAGCGCCGCGCCCAGCGCCGAGGCCGCCATGGCGTCGGGGCGCTGCGCGTCCGGCCGCGCATGCACGACCAGCCACCGGTCGGCAGGCGCCACCTCCGACACAGGCCCCAGCAGCGGCGCGACCTCCTCGGGCGGGGCGCCCAGCAGCATCCGTACCAGCGCGGAGGACCGGGCCGCGCCCGCGCCGCTGTGGTGCTCGCCGGTGAGGAGGGTGAGCAGCACGGCGGCGACGGAGGCGATGGTGTGGTCACCGGGGTCGCGCTGCGGGGCCGCGATGCCCAGCACGAAGCCCTGTCCGGCGCCGAGGGCGTAGGCGGCGAGGTGGGTGCCGGCGACGGTGTCGGTGGCGGAGGTGGGGCGGACGGTGCCGGCCGGGGCCGGTCGGGCGGCGGGTGGGCGGTCGCCTTGTGCCGCCCGGCCGGAAACGGCGGCGGAGGCGGGGCGGAAGGGGCCTGCGGGTGGGCGGGTGGCTGGTGCCGGCCCGCTGGGCTCATCGGCCGGGTGGCCTGCGGACGTGCGGTCCGCGGCGGCCGTCGCGCCGCGCCCGCCCCGCCTCGCCGCCGCGTCCGTCGGCCGCACCACCCCCGCCAGATCCGCCAGCGCCCCCTTCGTCTCGCCCTCGGGTGCCCGCCCCGCCGCCGCGATCTCCCCGCCGTCCGGCCCGAACAGCACCGCTCGTCCGCCGACCCGCTGGGCCAGTTGCCGCAGTACCGACGGCACCGGGTCGGGGCGGGAGGCCGCGGCGGCCAGGCTCTGCTGGGCCTCCGTCACCCGGCGCAGCTCCGCGAGGCGGGCCTGGGCCATGAGCTGCCAGACGGCGCGGGCGACACCGGAGAAGGTGGTCTGCGGCGGGACCTCGACCAGCGGCAGCTCGTACGCCTCGCAGGCCGCGACCAGCGCCCGCGGCACGGTGTCATGGACCGGGGCGAGCCCGAAACCGAGGGCCGCGCCGCCCGCCGCGACGATCCGGGAGACGTAGTCGTCGAAGTACGTGCCCGAGCCCGCCGCGTCAGGGATGTGTACGCCGGCCGTCAGCAGCAGCTCGCCGCCCAGCAGATACGGGTACGGGTCCGCCATCTCCGAGGTGTGCGCCCAGTGGATGACGATGTCCGGATCGGTGGGCCCGGCGATCTGGCGCAGGGCGAGGTCCTCGCGGGCCAGGAGGGACGCGAGGGGCACGGGTGGCGTGGGGGGAACAGAGGGTTCCGGCATGGTGTGCGCTTCCTCTACTCGGGGCACCTCGAATGGATGAAACGTACACTTCGCAGTCGCTTCCCGGCCACCTAGGGTCGGTCGTCAGCACCCGCCGGCGCTACCGACCGAAGGAGGGCCCTGTGGCCATCGACTACGCAGTGATCGTCGTCTATCTGGTCGGCATGCTGGCCATGGGCTGGTGGGGCATGCGCCGCGCCAAGTCCAAGAGCGAGTTCCTGGTCGCGGGCCGCCGTCTCGGCCCGACCATGTACTCCGGCACCATGGCCGCGATCGTCCTCGGCGGCGCGTCCACCATCGGGGGCGTCGGGCTGGGTTACCAGTACGGGCTCTCCGGCGCCTGGATGGTCTTCACCATCGGCCTCGGACTCCTCGCCCTCTCCGTCTTCTTCTCCGCCCGCATCGCCCGCCTCAAGGTCTACACCGTCTCCGAGATGCTCGACCTGCGCTACGGCGGCCGAGCCGGCGTCATCTCCGGTGTCGTCATGTGGGCGTACACCCTCATGCTCGCGGTCACCTCGACGATCGCGTACGCCACGATCTTCGACGTCCTCTTCGACATGAACCGCACCATCGCGATCATCCTCGGCGGCTCGATCGTCGTCGCGTACTCGACGCTCGGCGGCATGTGGTCGATCACGCTGACGGACATGGTGCAGTTCGTGGTGAAGACGATCGGCGTGCTGCTGCTCCTGCTGCCCATCGCCGTCGTCAAGGCGGGCGGGTTCAGCGAGATGAAGGCGCAGCTGCCCACCGAGTACTTCGACCCGCTGGGCATCGGCGGCGAGACGATCTTCACCTACGTGCTGATCTACACCTTCGGCATGCTCATCGGTCAGGACATCTGGCAGCGCGTGTTCACGGCCCGCAGCGACAGGACGGCGAAGTGGGGTGGCACGGTCGCGGGCACGTACTGCCTCGCGTACGCCCTCGCGGGCGCCGTCATCGGTACGGCGGCCAAGGTGCTGTACCCGAAGCTGGGGAGCGCGGACGACGCCTTCGCGACCATCGTGAAGGACGAACTCCCGGTGGGCGTACGGGGGTTGGTGCTGGCCGCCGCGCTCGCGGCCGTCATGTCGACGTCCTCCGGCGCGCTGATCGCCTGTGCCACCGTCGCCAACAACGACATCTGGTCGCGGCTGCGGGGGAAGATCACGGGCGGTGAGCGCGACGAGGTCAAGGACAACCGCGCCTTCATCCTCATCATGGGCCTTGCGGTGATCGGTACGGCCATCGCGCTCAACAACGTCGTCGAGGCGCTGACGGTGGCGTACAACCTGCTCGTCGGCGGACTCCTCGTGCCGATCCTCGGCGGACTGCTGTGGAAGCGGGGCACCGCCCAGGGCGCGCTCGCCTCCGTCGCCGTCGGCGGTCTCGCCGTCATCGGCCTGATGGCGACGTACGGCATCCTCGCCAACGAGCCCATCTACTACGGGCTGCTGTCCTCGCTGGCCACCTATGTCGTCGTATCCCTGGCGACTCCGGCGACCGACGCGGCCGTACTCGAAGCCTGGCGCGAGCGGCTCGCCGGGCGGGCGGCCGAACCCCGGTCGGAGCCGGTCCCGGCGCACCAGTAAAGTCGTATGGCAAGTAGTACATACGCGATGAAGCGTGAGAAAGAAGGCATTTCCCGATGAGCAGCACCGAGACGCCCCGCGGCCCCGTCGACTCCTCCCGCATCCCGCGGTACGCCGGACCCGCGACCTTCGCCCGGCTGCCGCGGCTCGACGAGGTCGGCCGTGCCGATGTCGCCGTGGTCGGCGTGCCGTTCGACTCGGGCGTCTCGTACCGGCCGGGCGCCCGCTTCGGCGGCAATGCGATCCGCGAGGCGTCCCGGCTGCTGCGCCCGTACAACCCGGCGCAGGACGCGTCCCCCTTCGCGCTGGCGCAGGTCGCGGACGGCGGGGACATCGCGGTGAACCCGTTCAACATCAACGAGGCCGTGGAGACGGTCGAGGCGGCGGCGGACGAGCTGCTGGGGACGGGGACCCGGCTGATGACCCTCGGCGGCGACCACACCATCGCGCTCCCGCTGCTCCGCTCCGTGGCCAAGAAGCACGGCCCGGTGGCGCTGCTGCACTTCGACGCGCACCTCGACACCTGGGACACGTACTTCGGCGCCGAGTACACGCACGGGACGCCGTTCCGGCGGGCGGTGGAGGAGGGGATCCTGGACACCTCCGCCCTCTCCCACGTCGGTACGCGCGGGCCGCTGTACGGCAAGCAGGACCTGGACGACGACGCCAAGCTCGGCTTCGGCATCGTGACGTCCGCCGATGTGATGCGGCGCGGTGTCGACGAGGTCGCCGACCAGCTGCGCCAGCGCATCGGTGACCGCCCGCTGTACATCTCCATCGACATCGACTGCCTGGACCCGGCACACGCGCCCGGCACGGGGACACCGGAGGCGGGCGGCATGACGTCGAGGGAGCTCCTTGAGATCCTGCGGGGTCTGGCGTCCTGCAACCTGGTCTCGGCGGATGTCGTCGAGGTGGCCCCCGCGTACGATCACGCCGAGATCACGTCGGTGGCCGCGTCCCACACGGCGTACGAACTGACCACGATCATGTCCCGCCAGATTGCAGAGGCCCGCGCGCAGTGACTCACGACCACGACCTGGTGCTCCGTCCGACCGAGGCGCAGATCTCGGCCGCGCTGAATCCTCCCCCCGGCCGCAACGGCGGAGACCTGGTCGTGGAGACGCTGGCGGCGCTCGGCACCACGACGGTGTTCGGGCTGCCCGGCCAGCACGCCCTCGGCATGTTCGACGCACTGCGGCGCAGTGACCTGCGGTACATCGGGCTGCGGGTGGAGAACAACGCCGGGTTCGCGGCCGACGCGTACGGCCGGATCACGGGCGAGGCGGCGCCGCTGCTGCTGTCGACGGGACCGGGCGCGCTGACGTCGCTGGCGGCGCTCCAGGAGGCGGCGGCGGCCTCGGCGCCCGTCCTGGCGATCAGCAGCCAGATCCCGACGGCGGGGCTGGGCGGCGGACGCCACGGCTATCTGCATGAACTCCCGGACCAGGCGGCCTCGTTCAGGGGCGTGGTCAAGTCCGTCCACACCGTCCGTACGCAGTCACAGATCCCCTCCGCCATCGAGGCGGCCTGGAAGTCGGCGCTGACGGCCCCGCACGGCCCGGTGTGGGTGGAGATCCCGCAGGACGTGCTACTGGCGCAGACCTCGATCCCGGTCGTGACGGGCGGCGACGCCTTCCCCGACGAGCTGCCGCCGCGCCCCGAATTGACGGCGGTGGCAGCCGACTTGCTGTCGCAGGCGGCCCGCCCGGCGATCATCGCGGGCGGGGGAGTCGTACGGTCGGACGCCTCGGGCAAACTCCGTCGGCTCGCCGAGATGCTGCAGGCGCCGGTGGTCACCACGCCCGGCGGCAAGGGCGCGTTCCCCTGGAAGCACCCGCTCTCGCTCCAGTCGTGGATCGAGGACCGGCACACCACGGACTTCCTGGAGGACGCGGACGTTCTGCTGGTGGTCGGCTCGGGTCTGGGCGAAGTGTCGTCCAACTACCACACGTTCAAGCCGCGCGGCCGGGTCGTCCAGATCGAGGCCGACCTCGGCAAGCTGGAGTCCAACCACCCGGCACTGGGCATCCACGCGGACGCGCGACTGGCGTTGCAGGCGCTGCTGGAGACGGTGGAGGAGCGGCCGGACCCGTCGGCGCCGGAGCGGGTGCGGGCGGTCCTGGCGAAGGTTTCCGAGCGCATCGCCGCCCAGGAACTCACCCTGGAACAGAACGTGCTGGCCTCCGTCCGCAGGGCCCTGCCCGCCGACTCCCCGTCCTTCTGGGACATGACGATCCTGGCCTACTGGGCCTGGTCCGCCTTCGACGCCAAGGGCCCCAACCTCCTGCACTCCGCCCAGGGCGCCGGCGGCCTCGGCTACAGCTTCCCGGCGGCGCTGGGCGCTGCGGCGGCGGACCCTTCACATCCGGTGCTGGCGGTGTCGGGTGACGGAGGCGCGCTGTACTCGATCGCCGAGCTGGCGACGGCCAAGCAGTACGACCTGCCGGTCACCTGGCTGATCGTCGACGACGGCGGTTACGGCATCCTGCGCGAGTACATGACCGACGCCTTCGGGGAGGCGACGGCGACGGAACTGACGCGGCCGGACTATGTGGCGCTGGCGGAGTCCTTCGGGGTCCCGGGGGTTCGTACGTCCCCCGAGACCCTGGAGACGGACCTGGCGAAGGCGCTGGCCGCACCGGGGCCGTCGGTGGTCGTTTTGCCGGCAGTGCTGCGCATGTTTGCGCCGACCCACCTGGGCTCGGACTGATCACCCGATCGGCTGTTCGCGGTGACCTTCACGGGATATGTTCCCTGAGGTCGCAGGCGTCCCCGACCGGGCCGATGTCAGATGCGGCCATTACTCTGAGCCCGGAGAGGAGGACAGCGTGCTGCTGAGGTTCCGCGTCGCGAACGTACGGTCCCTGCGAGACGAGCAGGAGCTGTCCTTCGTCGCGTCCGGCGATGGACAGGGCGGGTCGGCGACCCTGGTGGATCTTGCAGGCGGCGGATCCATCTCCGTCCTCCCGTTGATCGGCATCTTCGGGGCCAACGCCTCCGGTAAGTCGAACGTGCTGACCGCGATGACCGACATGCGCAATGCGGTCCTCAACTCCTATGCGCGCTGGGCCTCTTACGACGGCATCCCGCGCCAGGTCTTCGCGCTCAGCCCCAAGAGCGAGAGCGAACCCTCCTTCTTCGAGGTCGATGTCGTCATCGAGTCGGTCCGCTGGACGTACGGCTTCGAGCTCGGCGCCACCCGTGTCGAGTCCGAGTGGCTGCACAGCTATCCGCGCGGCCGCCGCCAGGAATGGCTCGACCGTGACGCTTCCCGGCCGGACGTCTTCAAGTGGCCTGGCGGACGTGTCAGGGACCGGGCCCAGCTCGTACGGCGTACGCGGCCGAACGCACTGCTGCTCTCCACGGCCGGCACGGACAACCATCCGCAGCTCTCCCCGCTCTTCCACTGGTTCCGCCGCAACTTCTGGATGATCAACCCGGAGGTCGAGCGGGACGAGCGAGCGCGGTACACCGCGAAGGAACTGTCAGGGCCGAGGGCCACCAGGATCCAGGAGCTGCTGCGGGTTGCCGACCTTGGCATCACCGGGGCGACGGTTGTCCAGGAAGGCCCCGGCCAGGACGTGGTGAAGCTGACTCACCATTCGGCTGCCGGGGACGTGTCCTTCGACTGGCAGGAGGAGTCCTACGGCACCCGCTCCTGGTTCGCCCTCCTGGGCCCTCTGCTTCTTGCCCTCGACGAAGGCGCGGTCCTACTCGTCGACGAACTCGACGCCAGCCTCCACTCCCGCTTCGCAGCTGAGGTCGTCCGGCTCTTCCACGACCCGTACGCGAACCCCAAGGGTGCCCAGCTGGTCTTCACGTCGCACGACGCAACAGTCCTCACCACCCCGAGCGGCGAACGGCTCCTGGACCCCGGGCAGGTGTGGCTGACGGAAAAGGACAAGGACGGGGCAACCGAGCTGTATCCACTCACCGATGTGGAGCCGGGCGAGGAGGAGGACCTCACGCAGTCCTATCTCGCGGGGGCCTTCGGCGGGGTTCCGGCCCTCCTGGAGGGACAGATCGCCCGGCGGCTGCTCGTGGCGCGTGAGGCCGACACGTACGGCGAGACAGGTGGTCGATCGGACCGGGCGGGGCGGGACTGATGGGGCGGGCGCAGAAGGGCAAGGACTCGTGGGAGCGCCCGGCCCGGCGGGGCGGACAGCGCAGGCGTCAGGTCTACATCTTCACCGAGGGCAAGGTGACCGAGCCTTCGTATCTCGACATCCTCAAGGACCAGGGCGTCTCGCAAGCCGACAAGGTCCCGGTGGAGATGCACATCGCCAACCGCAAGGCCGACAGCGGGCGCAAGCCGCTCGACCTCGTCGAGCAGGCGATCAAGCTGAAGCGCGAAGAGGACCGTAAGGCGAAGCGGGCCAAACTGGACGCGAAGTTCCTGCCCGAAGTCTGGTGCCTCTTCGACCACGACAACTACAAGTACATTCGCGATGCGCTGGAGGAGGCGGAGAAGGCGGGCATCGGAGTCGCCTTCTCGCATCCGTGCTTCGAGGTGTGGCGCCTCGCCCACTACAAGCCGGTCAGCGGCTCGTTCGCGGGGGTGTGCGACGGAGCGGCCGAACGGCTGCCGTTCCAGCGCGGCTCCCAGGACGCCAAGACTCCCAAGGTCGTCCTGCCACACCAGGTCCTGGGCCGCTACAAGGCGGCGCGGAAGAACGCTGAGCGGATGAACAGCCAGCACGCCGCGCACGTGGACAAGTGGGACCGGGACCCGTACACCGATGTGCATGAGTTCGTGGAGAAGGCACTGCACATCGACACGTACTGATCGCGTCGGCCGCAAGGTTGGCCACAGGTACGCGCTGATTTCGATATGGCCCCGGCCGGGCAATAAAGTCTCTCCGTTATCTCAGGTCGGGTCGTAGGGAGTCGCACGTGGCCAAGCTCACGCTCGCCCAGCTGGAACGGCATCTGTGGGCCGCCGCTGACATTTTGCGCGGCACGATGGACGCCTCCGAATACAAGGACTACATCTTCGGGCTGCTCTTCCTGAAGCGGGCCAATGACGAGTTCGAGGCGGCCAGGGACAAGCTCAGGGAGTACGCGGTCGAGGAGCTGAAGCTCAGCGACGAAGACCTTCCCGGTTATCTGGAGCAGGCAGGCCCCTACCGCAAGCGCGATGTGCTGTACGTGCCGAAGGAGGCCCGTTGGCACAAGGTCTCCGCTGCCACCCACAACATCAACGAGATGACCCTGCGTCCCGCGCTGCAAGCCCTTGAGAGGCAGAACACCAAGCTCAAGGGCCTCTTCGACCACCTCGACTTCAACCGCATCGGCGGATCGGGCGCCGCGTCCGGCGCGGCCAAGCTCGCCGACCAGCGTCTGAAGCTCCTCATCGCGCACTTCGGGCGGATCCGGCTGCGCACGGAGGACTTCGAGTTCCCCGACCTGATCGGTGCCGCGTACGAGTACCTGATCAAGGAGTTCGCGGACTCGGCCGGGCGTAAGGGCGGCGAGTTCTACACCCCGCGTGCCGTGGTTCGCATGATGGTCGAACTCCTCGCCCCCACCGAGAACATGAGGATCTACGATCCGTGCGTCGGCTCAGGCGGCATGCTCATCCACGCGGCGGAGTACGTGGAGGAGCACGGCGGCGACACGTCGTCGATGTTCTTCGCCGGACAGGATGCCAACTCCGGCTCCTGGATCATGTCGACGATGAACATGGTTCTGCACGGGGTGCGCCGCTTCGATCTGGCCACTGGGGACACGCTCTCGCAGCCGGCCCATGTTCCGCGGTCGGACGAGGACCGGTTCGACGGCGTGCTCAGCAATCCGCCGTTCTCTCTGGACTATGCCCTCGCGGACTTGGCACATCCGGCTGAGCGTGCCAAGTACGGGAAGACGAGCGAGCGTGGCAAGGCCGACCTGATGTTCCTCCAGCACATGCTGTGGGAGGCCAAGCGAGACAGCCCTCGTGGCGGCATGGTGATCACGGTCATGCCGCACGGGGTTCTTTTCCGGGGCGGTGGTGAACAGGCCATTCGTACCGAGCTGTTGGAGAAGGACGCCATCGAGGCGGTCATCGGCCTCGCGCCGAATCTCTTCTACGGGACGGGCATTCCGGCCTGCATCCTGGTGTTGCGTCCACCTGGGCGGAAGGATCCGGCGCGGGAGCGGAAGGTGTTGTTCATCAACGCTGACCGGGAGTTCCACGCGGAGCGGGCGCAGAACGTGCTGTTGCCCGAGCACGCCGAGAAGATCGTCTCAACGTTCCACGCGTACGCGGAGGTACCCGGCTTCTCGCGGATCGTGACCCGCGAGGAACTCGCGGTCAATGACGACAACCTCAACATCCGCCGGTACGTGGACAACACGCCGCCGCCCGAGCCGCAGGACGTGCGAGCGCATCTGGTGGGCGGGGTCCCGCGCGCGGAGATCGAGGCGAAGAAGCCGCTGCTCGACTCGTTCGGGATCGGGGTGACCGATCTGTTCGTGGAGCGGGAGCCGGCGGACCCGGCGTATGTGGACTTCCGGGATGAGGCGGCGGGTGGCGGTCCCGAGCTGGGCGAGCTGGCCCGGCCTCGGGAGGAGGCGTTGCGGGCGGAGTTCGGCAAGTGGTGGGAGGAGGAAGCCGCCCGCCGGTTGGAGGCGGTGGCGGCCACACCTGAAGCTCTTGCAGCGTCTACGTCCTCCGAGCGCAAGGCCGCTTTGATGGCGGTGCGGGGGCAGTTGATGAGGTCGTTCGGAGAACGGCTGGGCCGGGTCGGGTTGCTGGACCGGTATGCGTTGGCGGGGGCGGTCGCGGGTTGGTGGTACGACGCGAAGTACGACCTGCTGGCGTTGTCGGAGAACGGGTTCGGGGGTGTGGTCGACGGGTGGGTCGAGAACGTCGACACGATGCTTTCGCCTGAACAGGACGCTCGAACAAAGAAGTTGCGTACGAGGACGGCGGCGGAGCGGCGCCAGGCGTACGACCACAAGGTGGTTGCCGCCATTGCTCCCCGGTTCTTGGAGGAGCTGGCGGAGGCGGATGCGCGGAAGGCGGAGGCTGATGCGCGGTTCAAGGAGCTGAGTGCGCGGCTTTCCGGGGGCGAGGAGGAGCCGGAGACTGATGGTGAGGCTGACTCGGAAGAAGCCGCTCTGAGCGTCGAGGAGTTGGCCCAGCTCACGGCTGAGCTGGCGAAGGTGAAGAAGGCGCGTACGAAGGCGGGCGCGGACATCAAACGCCTTGAGGCGGACTTCCATCGGTATCCGTATCCGAGCGACCCGCCCACGCTGGGGGAGGAGCCGCCGCGGTTGTTCCGCGCGCGGGAGGAGTTGGACGCGGAGGGGGAGCGCCGGGTGGTGCTCGACCTGCTCCGGGATGACCTGGCGGCAAAGCTGGATGGCCATGTGGTGCGGTGGCAGCGGGAGTTGGCGGCGTCTTATGAGACGTGGGAGCTGAAGTATGCGGTGTCGTTGAGGGAGATTCGGGCGGGGCGGGAAGCGGCAGCGGGGAAGCTGGACGGGTTCCTTGAAGGGATGGGGCTGAGTGTCTAGTGAAGGAGGGCAGTGGCCCCTCGAACCTCTCGGTCGTCTCTGCCGAGTGAGCTCTGGAACGACTCCTAGCAGGACGGCCGGTGCTCGGTACTTCACTCATCAGGGCATCCCATGGGTGAAGACCCTGGATCTCAACGAAGGATCACTCGAGGCAACGGATGAGTCACTGACCGAGGTTGCTGTCGCCGAGACGGGAGCGCGTGTCTACCCCGCAAAGTCGGTGCTCCTCGCCATGTACGGCGGTTGGGAGCAGATCGGCCGCACAGCGATTCTTGCAGTGCCAGCAGCGGTCAATCAGGCGATCTCGGTCTTGGAGGTTGGTCCGCAGCTGGAACCGCGCTATCTATTGCTTGCGTTGCAGCACGGCAAGCCGCGGTGGAGTCGCTATGCGGCGAGCACCCGCAAGGATCCGAACATCACCAAGTCGGACGTACTGTCGTTCGGAGTTCTCGTTCCGCCGCTGCCAGTCCAGCGACGGGTTGTTGAAGTGATTGACAGCTTCACCGAGTTGGAGCGCGTTATTGAGGCGTCGATCGCCAAGCTGCGGAGCGTACGGCAGGGGACGCTGCTGGATTTCATGGATCGGATTCAGCCTGAATGGACGCCCGTTCGTGATCTCGGTGACGTCCGCATGGGCAAGCAGCTTTCGCCCGACAGTCGAGCCGCAGTGGAGCACTACCCGTATCTGAGAGTCGCCAACGTTCATGCTGGGCGGATCGACTACTCAGACGTCAACACCATGGGGTTCACGAAGGCAGAGCGGTCGGTATACGCGCTCAACCCTGGCGACATCCTCCTAAACGAGGGGCAGAGTTTGGAGCTTGTTGGACGTAGCGCCATCTATAGAGACGCGCCTGGGAAGTTCTTCTTTCAGAATACGCTGGTGAGATTTCGGCCCGAGCGGCGGGTAACCTCGGAGTATGCGCAGATCATCTTCGAGTATTGGCTTCAGGCTGGCGTCTTCGCTGGTATCGCCAAGAAGACCACCAGTATCGCGCATCTGGGAGGCGAACGATTCGCTAGTCTGAAGTTCCCGCTCGTGCCGATCGCTGAACAGCAAGATCTCGTAACCACTATTTCTGCCTGTGATGCAAACATTGAAGGTGAAAAGCGCGAGTTGAACAAGCTACGCGAACTCAAGCGGGGGCTTGTGGACGACCTTTTGTCGGGGCGGGTTGCGGTATCTGCTGTGGCGGCCTGAGCCAAACGATATCCGGCGCGCGTCGTGGGTCGAGGGCCGGACGAATCGTTGTGGGGCGCGGTCAGCTGGGGAAGTTTCCGTTCTTGTTGTCCAGAACCTCCAGGCAGTTGCCGCCCTCGTTACCGTTATAGGAGGACGTCCGCCAGCCGTTTAGCAACGCCGTCGTTCAGAATGGTTCGGTCAGCCATGGCGTTCGCGCTCATTCATTGCTGCTTGTGACATGCGCCGGCGCTGTCAAGTTCCGAGAGCCTCAAGCCGCCTTGGCCGCAGCCACATCTCGCGCACGGTGCGCAAGCTCGCGCACAGGGCGGGCAGTTGGGTGTCGGCGCAGTTCCGTGCTCATCGTGCGGAAGTGGTCGTCACCGCGGTTGGACGAGACGTGTTCGTACTCGTCCAGGAACCGTGACCAGCTCTCGCAGGCCGCGTCCAAGTGGCCGACGCGTAGCTGGCGCTGCGCGAGGAGCGCATAGGCGTGTACGCGGCCCTGGCGTTCCTGTTTCGGCTGGAGGCGGATCGACTGTTTCAGGGCTTTGATCGAGCCCGTGAAATCCTTCTCCTCGTACAGGACATGGGAGACGTGAAAGAGGTAGGCGGTCTGGTCATAGCCGCCGATCGCATCCCTGCGGTTGTCCGCCTTCGACAGTGCGTCCTCCGCCTCCTTGAGGCGAGTGTGGGCTTGTTGTTTCAGGCCCACCATGGACGCGGAGTGGGCCTGCTGGCCGCGTAGGAACGCAACAAGACGAGGGCCCGCAGAAGGGGCTGCTTCTGCTGCGGAGTCCGCGAGTTCCAGAGCCTTGGGGCCGTAGCCCAGGTTTGAGGCTTGGAGGGACATGCCGCGCAGAGTCCTGCAGTAGGTGACGTGGTCTTCCGCCTCGCCCGCCAGGCTCAGGGCTTGGACGTAATAGCGCTGTCCGAGGCCATGGGCCTTTTCGTACATGGCCATCCAGCCGGTCAGATACGTGAGGTCGGACGCGGCGGCCAGCATGTCCTTGCGGACGGATTCCGTGGCCTGTGCCTGGAGCCAGGGACCGACGGTATTGACGAGGAACGCGGACGCCATGGGCATCGCGTGACCCGCTCCGAGTTCGTCGAGGATGTCCGCGATCCGGTCGGTCATGGTGCAGATCGATTGCACCTGTGAAGAACCGATACGGACCGTCTTCTTGCCGGGAGTCACCGGTTCATCCGCTGCTCGCGCGGGGAGGGTGAACGCGGGTACTGACAGTGCGGCAGAGAAGACCGTGGCAGCCAGCACGCTGCGGCGGGACGGATCCATTGTTGCCCTTCCGAGGTCGATCAACTCCTCGACAGTGTCTGCGTTTTGGGAACCCGTGAGTGACGGTGCGGGCTCCAGGCCGGCCTCCGCATGGGTGACGGGTCGTCCCAGCCGCGCCGATAGGGCCTCGACGATCAGCGCTCTGACCTGGCGCTTTGGTTGAACTCCTGCAATCCAGTGCGCGACTGCGGTGCGGTCGTACGTCAGGGCGAGTCCTGCCTGAGGACCGAGGCGATTCACCTGCTGTGCGAGCTGGGTCCTGGTCCATCGTGCCTGGTCAAGCAGGCTGTCCAGGGCGCGGTTGGGGGTGCGTTTCCGTGCCATGTCCTCAACTCCCGGCGGCTTGCATGGTGTTCAACGACGGCGTTCACGGCGTTCACGGTCCCACCGTCTTCCAACGGTACCTGCGGAGGGTGTTGGAGCGGTTACCTCTTGCACAGGCATCGAGTGATCTCGGCCGAAAGGAAGGACCCCCGCGACCGCTTGCGACGGCCCGGGGGCATGGCCCTCAACTGCAATGGAGTTGAAGACGTGTTGCACCATATCGCCTGCCTGGTGGAGCCGCTGTTGCGGTGGCTCCTCCCTGCCTCAGGACGCCATCGGTTGACGGGGGCACCGCCTGTCCCCACTCTGCCGCTTCCGCACACCTGCATCCTCCGGGGCGAAGACTCCCGACTCGTCCGTCCCTATCTCCTCGCCCACGAACAACGCGAGCACGCCAGACAGCAGCGCGTCCGGCGACGGGCTCTCCGGCTTGCCGTGCACGGTGTCGACGTAGGGCCACGGCGCATGCATGGCATCGACGTCGGGCTACGCCGAATTCAAAGCGTCGAGGCGGTCGCCGCATGATCTACGAGAGCCGCGACATCGACGTTGCCGCCGCAGCCAGCCGGCCCCGTCTTCTCCCCTGGTCCAGCGTCGGCGGGAACCCCTGCTACCTGCTCACTGACAGCACCGGGACCAGCCACCTCTCCCGCATCGCCGACAACGTCGAAGCCGTCCAGCTCGGCATGGCCGGCGACCTACTCGACCACGCCGCCGACCTCCTCGGTGACAGCAAAGCCACCGCGCCCCAACTCCGTTTCCTCGCGGCCCGATTGACCGAATCGCTCCACGAGGTGCATCGCATCGCCCGGAGCAGGGGAGCCCGCCTCCCCGAGTCCCACGAAGACCAAGTCCTCGACGCCGCCCCTGAAGACGACCTCGGTACGTGACTCGTCGAGCGTGCGGACGTACCGCCACAAAGCCTCATGCGTCCGCACGCTCAGCCATGTTCCTCCGTCCGGATCCCCTCCCTTTACCTCGCCCCCCAGCGCAGAATGGATCTCCGGGCAACAGAGGGACGTACGGAGAGGCGCGGGGCCGTGGCGGTGCACGTCGAGCGGGACGAGGCGGAGCGGCCGTTCGTCGCGCAGTTGGAGGCCATGGGGTGGACGCACGTCCCGGGCGTGGAGTTGGACACGCTTGACGCGGCTGTGCCGCTGCTCGTCGACCAGCTCGGGCCCGCTCTGCGCCGGATCAACCTCCGGGGCGGTGACGGTCGGTCCTGGATGGGCGACGACGACGTCCGGCGGGCGGTCGGTGAACTCGCCTCCCTCTCCCTCGGCAAGGGCGTCGTGCACGCGAACCTCGCCGCCACTGACATGCTGCTTCACGGCTGGACGCTGCCCTCGCCCTCCGCCGCGCACGGTGGGCCTTCCGCCACCGTCCAGTACATCGAGTGGCACCCGGACCGTGTCACGCGCAACACCTTCACCGTCGTCGACCAGCTCCGCATACGCAGCCGCTCGGGTGAGCTGTCGATCCTCGACCTCGTCCTCTTCGTGAACGGCATCCCGCTCGTCGCCGTCGAGTGCAAGAGCGCCGATCTCGCCGAGCCCGTCCGCAGTGCCGTACTCGATCTTCGGCACTACGCGGGGAATCCCGTTCTGGACCTCGACGCCACCGGTACTCCGGTCCCCGCCGGTGTGCCGGAACTGTTCCGGACCGTGCAGCTCCTCGTCGCCGCGACCGGAGAGACCGCCCACCTGGGTACCGTCACCTCCGAGCCCGAGCACTTCCACCCGTGGCGCAGCGTCGAACCGGAGGAGGAGAGCACGCTTCGGCGGGAGCTGCGTACCGCCGGCCTGCTCGCGGACGGCGCCGACCCGGCCGCGCCCGCGCCGCTCGGCGAGCAGCAGAAGCTCGTCGGTGTGGTCCTGCGGCCGGCCGCCCTGCTCAACGTCGTACGGCACTACGTGATCCCGATGGCCGTCGAGTCGGGCGTGGACGGTGGAGCCGTGCGGACCGTGAAGGCCGTCGCCCGGCATCAGCAGTACCGGGCCGCCGAGAAGGCCGTACGCAGACTGCTGACCGGGCGGGCTCGTGCCGGGCGTGACACCGAGGACGAGCGCGGCGGTGTCATCTGGCACACACAGGGTTCCGGCAAGTCGCTGACCATGACGTTCCTGGTGCGCCGGGTTCATCTGCACCACCGGCTCAGTGAGTTCATGGTGGTCGTGGTCACCGACCGCACCCAGTTGCAGACCCAGCTCTCGCGGACGCTGAAGCTCAGCGAGTCCGATGTCGAGACGGCGAAGACCCGGACGCAGATGGAAGGGCTGCTGCGGGACGGGGGGCGGCGCGTCGTCTTCGGGATGATCCAGAAGTACGGGACCGGGTTCACCTTCGCCGGGGACGCGGAAGGCAGCGGGGACGACCGGGATCTGGTCGGGGAGGGCGAGGAAGCCGAACAGGGACGACAGGCCGAAACCCAGGGACCCGTACCGGACTTCCCCGAGTGCAACACCTCGCCGGACATCCTCGTTCTCGTCGACGAGGCGCACCGCTCGCATACGAGCATCCTGCATGCCGCTCTGCGCAAGGCGATTCCGAACGCCGCCAAGATCGGGTTCACGGGTACGCCGATCATCACCGGGCGCGAGGAGGACACCCGCCGGATCTTCGGACGCGGCGACTCGCCGCGGGGCTTCCTCGACGAGTACCGGATGGAGGACGCCGAGTACGACGGTGTCGTGGTCCGCATCCGCTACGAGGGGCGGACGGGGGAAGGCGAGGTCCGTGACGGGGAGGTCCTCGACGAAGGGTTCGACGACCTCGTCCGGGATCGCACTCCTGAGGAGCGGGCCGCGCTGCTCAAGCGGTGGCCCACCGAGCGGGACGTCGCCGAGTCAGTTCCCATGATCGAGGCGAAGGCCGAGGACATGCTGGAGCACTGGGTGACCACGGTGCTGCCCGGCGGCTTCAAGGCACAGGTCGCGGCCGTCAGCCGGAAGGCGGCCGTGCAGTACCACCACGCTCTGCGCAGGGCCCGGGACGAACTGCTTGCCGAGCTGGCGGAGTTCGACCCGGAGTCGGTGGCCGGTATCCCGCTGGAGCAGCTGTCCGCAAGGCTGCGTTATCTCCACCAGGCCCACCAGTTCCGGGCGTTGCTGCGCCGGATCGACTTCGTTCCCGTCATTTCGCCAGGGTCGGGTCACAAGAGGGGGGAGTGGAAGGAGTGGACCGACGCCGGTCGCCAGGAGGCATACACCGAGCGCTTCCAGAAGGCGTTCCCCGAGCTGGCGCCCGATTCGGAGTGGGTCGCCGTGACCCCCTTCAACCCACCGCAAGCCCCGACTCCGCCCACCGACCCCGCCGACGGCATGAACACCCCGTGGTCCAATGCTGCGAACAGCGAGCCGCCGCCGTTTCCCACCTCGGTGCCCGACCCCGTGCACCCTGACAGCCCCATCGCCTTCCTGATCGTAAAGTCCATGCTGCTCACGGGATTCGATGCCCCGCGCGAGCAGGTGCTCTACCTGGACCGGCCCATCCGTGACGCCGAGCTGCTCCAGGCTGTCGCGCGTGTCAACCGCACCTCGCCCGGCAAGGAGGTCGGCTACGTCGTCGACTACTACGGCGTCTTCGAGCACCTCTCCAGCGCACTCGCCGGGTACCGGAACGCCGATGTCACCGACACCATGCGCAAACTGTCCGACGAGGTGAACAACCTCGGGCCCGCTGCCCAAAAGGTCCGCGACTTCCTGCAGCACAACGGCATCGACGACGCAGAACTCGACCAGCTCGCCAAGCTGGGGCCCGCGGCTCTCGCATTGCAACCCGAATCCTTGCGGTTCGACTTCGACGAGGTACTGCACGCGTTCCTCGCCACCCTTGAGCGCGTCCTTCCGCACGAGGACGCCCTCGACTACGTCGCGGACGCCAGGCGTTGGAGCCTCCTCCAGAAGCGGGTGCGGCGTCTGTGCAGGGACGCCGAGGGCGGCACGTTCACGCTGCGCCGCTACGGCCGCAAGGTCCGGGCCATGATTGCCGACCACCTCGATGGCCCGGAGATCGATCAGGTCATTCCGCCGGTCTCGCTCACCGCACTCACCTTCGATGACGCCGTGCGGCGACTGCCGCCGCAGGAGGCCGCGGCGGAGATGGGTCATGCGCTCCGCTTCCATCTGGAGGAGCGGACGAAGCGGGAGGACCCCGCGAAGTACGAGCGGCTCTCCAAGCGCCTGGAAGAGATCCTGCGCACGATGCCGGGCCGCTTCGAGGAGCAGATCGAGGAATTCGGCCCGCTGATCGAGGAGGCCAGGCAAGAACAGGAGGAGTCCCCGGAGCTCGCCGGTCTATCGCCGCTCGAACAGAAGGTGTATCGGTTGGTGGAGCAAATCCTGGAGGACACCCCTGGGGTCAGACTGGCCGACAGCGGTGACGTCAGACAGCTCACGGGCAGAGTGTGCGATGTGGCCACCCGGGCCATGGCCAGGGCGTCATACCAGGGGCAGCACCAGGACATCAGCATGTTGGCCGGAGAGCTGCATGAAGTCCTGCTCAGCGGCGGTGTCCGGCCCGTGGTGGGCGCGGGCTGGGTGCCGTTGGACAACGCGGCTGAGCGCCTGGCGTCTTTCGCGCAGGACAACCTTCGGCAGTTCCGGGGTAGGGCGAGGGGAGAATAGGCGGGTGACTGCGCCGGCCGATCCTTCGACGTACTCAGCCCCAGAGGCCCTGCTCACGGTGGACGGGCTGTCTCTGCGGGTGCGTGCCAGCGCGCGCAGGAAACGGTTCGCACTGACTGTCGAGGCTGACGCGACCCTCACCCTGCACACTCCTGCCGGGCGTTCGACAGCCGAGGCGGAGGAGTTCGTGCGAGCTCACCGGGACTGGTTGGTGACAAAGCGGCGTGAGCGTGAGCGGACACGGCCGCTCAGCCCCGTCAAACAGCTCACCGACGGAGAGGTCTTCCGCTATTTGGGGCGGACGTATCGTCTGGCTGTGTCCGGTGAGGAGGCTGTGGCCGAAGGGGTTAGGCTGATTGCGGGGCGCCTTGTCATGGGTCCGGATCTGGCGGCGGAGCCGCAGGCGGGGCGAGCAGCGCTTGTCGACTGGTACTGCCGGGCCGGCCGGAACTGGACGGGACAGCGGCTTCAACCCTGGGCAGCCCGCATGGGTGTGGCCGAGCCGGAACTGGAGGTGCAGGACCTGGGGGACCGATGGGGTTCCTATCGGCCGCCGCAGGACGGCTCGGGTGCCAAGGGGCTGATGAGTCTCGGGTGGCCGCTCTTCCAGCTGCCCATGCATCTGATCGACTACGTCATCGCACATGAACTGGCCCACGTGAAGGTGTCCGGTCACCGAGAGGACTTCTGGCGGCTGCTGCGGATCGCGCTGCCCGAGTACGAAGAGCGGCGGGCGGACCTCGACGAGCTGGGGCGGCGACTCTGGATGGGTGATATTCGGTGAGTGGGACTGAACTCCCCGCAGGAATAGGGGAGTTCAGCCGAAGCAAGGGCTACCAGATCGCCTCGACCCACTCCGGGTGGTCGATGAACGGGTTGCGGTTGCCCTGGTAGTTGGAGTAGATGAGGTTCTGGCGGCGCTCCTCGAAGGCGTCCGGCGGGTCCGCCTCGTTCCAGGCCTTCAGGACCGACAGGCGGCCGTGGAGGGGGACGCTGCCGTTGGTGACGGCGTCGTTGGGCTCCAGGTCGGGCCAGCTGTCGTCGCCCTCGTAGCGGACGGCCATGTAGAGGATCATGCGGGCCACGTCGCCCTTGACGGCGGCGCGGGGCTCGAAGGAGTTCGAGTCGGTGAGGCTGCCGCCGGAGTTGGTGAAGCTGCTGCCGCCGTTGTCGAAGTCCTTGTTGCCGCGGATGCTGTTGACCTGGACGTCCTCGGGGCGCAGGTGGTGCAGGTCGGTGCCGGGGCCGGCCGAGGTGCCGAAGTCGCCGTGGGACTGCGCCCACACGTGTTCACGGTTCCAGTTGCCGGTGTTGCCGCCGTTCAGTGACTTGCTGCGGGAGATGCCCGAGTACAGCAGCTTCACGTTGTTGCTGTTGTTCGGGTCCTGGTCCGTGACCTTCAGCGCTTCCCAGACCGCCGAGTACGACAGCTTGGTCTGGGGGCTGATGATCGTGTGCAGCGCGCTCTTGAGGCTCGTGCCGGACTTGCCGATCGCGTTCTTGTAGTACGTGCTGTCGTACGCGGTCGTCGTGGCCGCGGCGGGGGTCGCGGTGAGGGCGGGGGCGCTGAGACCGACCAGAACGGTGGCGGTGGCGAGGGCCACCGACTTCCAGCGGCGTATGTGTGTCGCCAGCATGAGGGGGAGTCCCATCTACGCGGGTTGAATGGAGGCGGCAAGTGGGAGAGTGACATGGACATGTGGCGCTGTAAATGGACCCTGCGTGTCCATTGGGTGACCGGGAGCGGCAAATCGCCCCTTGTCTACGCGAGTTGACACGGGGAGGGCTTCAACCGGGTCTCAACCGGGTCTGAGTCAGCCCTTGTTCGCCCGGCCGCTGTCGCCGCTGTCACCGCTGACGAACACCAGCCCCAGCGCGAGGACGGCCAGCCCGCACCAGGAGGCGGCCGGCAGGCGTTCGCTGAGGACGGTGACGCCCAGGACCGCGGCGACGGCGGGCTCGGCCAGGGTCAGTGACGTGGCCGTCGAGGCGGGCGTGTGGCGCAGCCCGTATCCGAAGAGCCGGTAGGCGAGAGCGACGGTGAACAGGGCGAGGTAGCCGGCCACCGCCGCGCCGCGTGTCGTGGTCAGCCACTGCGTGTCCACCAGCAGCACGAGCGGCAGGACGAGCAGCCCCGCCGCGCCGAACAGCACGCCCATCACCGCGTCGGACGCGTGGCCGCGCGTGATGAGCCGGCCGCCGATCAGCGAGTAGACGGCGTACGACAGTCCGGCGCCCGCGGCGAGCGCGACGCCGGTCACGTCCATCGGCGGGGCGTGGCCGGTGAGTTCGGGGCCCAGCACGAGGAGGGCGCAGCCCAGGACGGCCGCCGCCGTGGCGAGCGTCCAGCGTGCGGTGGGCCGGGACTGCCCGGTCATCCAGGACAGCAGTCCGGCGAAGACCGGCGCGCTGCCGAGCGCGATGACCGTCGTCACCGCGACGCCGGTGCGGGCCACCGCCGGATAGAAGGTGACCGGATATCCGGCCACCGCCAGCGCGCCCAGCACGAGCAGCCACCGCTCACGGCGGGTGCAGACGGCGGGCAGTGAGCGGGCCCCGCGGGAGGTCAGGAACAGCAGGATGCCGCCGAGCGTGAGCCCGGCGGAGCCGATCGCCGCCGCCGGGGCGCCGGCCGGGGCCAGGGAGGAGGCGGTGCCGGTCGTGCCCCACAGCACGGCCGAGATGAGGATGGGTGCGGGGCCGGTGAGGAGGCGCGCGTCCGGGCGCGCGGGAAGCAGAGTGGTGGTGCGGTTCGGCACGGTCGTGGTCTTCCGTCGTCGATGCGTCTGGGACTGGGTCCGAAACGGGCGCACGGCGACGGCCCCTCACCGCCCGGTGGGTCGGTCGGGGCCGGGGGAATCAAACCCTCAGCGTCTGCGCCCGGTCAGGCGCAGGGAGGGGGCGTGACGGCGTGCCAGTAGGTACTCACTCGGGGATCGTATCTGGTCGTATAGCCATTCGAGTTCGACATGCCATCGCTCTGGACTTTACGTCCAGAGGCTGGACGTTTACTATAGTGGCGTAACGGGCTGGAAGTGACTGAGGGGCGGTGCGATGGCCGACGACAGCGCGGACGCGATCCTGGCGGCGTTGCTGCCGGTCATCGATGGGCTGGCGGAGACGTTCGGGCCGACGTGTGAGGTCGTGCTGCACGACTACCGACGGGGTGAGCAGTCGGTCGCGGCGGTCTCCGGTGCGGTGACCGGCCGCAAGGTCGGCGGCGCGCTGAGCGAGATCGGCCTGGCCGTGCTGGCGCAGGGGGACGCGGCGACGAACGACATCAACTATGTGACGCGCACCGGGGACGGGCGGATCATCAAGTCGTCGACCATGCCGTTGCGCGATGGTGCGGGCCATGTGTTCGGGGCGCTGTGCGTCAATGTCGACGTCACGGCTCTGCGGCAGGCCGGTGACCTGCTGACGGCACTGGCGGGGACGCCGCCCGTGCAGGTCACGGACACCACGTTCAGCAACGACTTCGACGACGTGGTCGACGCGCTGATCCGGGCCGAGGAGGTGTCCCGCGGCAAGCCGGTGAGCAGTCTGACCCGGGTGGAGCGACTGGCTCTCCTGCACGTCCTGGACCGGCGCGGTGTCTTCACGGTTCGGAATGCGGTGCCGCGCATCGCCGAACGGCTGGGCGTATCCCGCTCGGCGGTATACGCGGATCTCAACGAGTGCCGCAGCGGCGAGGAGAGCCGATGACCGACCGTGGACAAGAGTTGCGCCTCCGGAGCACGCTCGATGATCCGGACACCCCGTTCCTGGCACTGGACACGGCCACGGTGAAGGCGAACATCGGCAGGCTGCGGGGGCACCTCGACGGGCTCGGTGTCACGCTGCGGGCGCACGTCAAGACGGCCAAGTCCCTCGACGTGGCCGCGCTGCTGTACGACGGGCAGCCGGGACCGATCACGGTGTCGACGCTTGCGGAGGCTGAGGCGTTCGCCGCCGTCGGCTATCGGGACATTCTGTACGCGGTCGGCATCACGCCGCACAAGCTGCGCCGGGTGACCGCGCTGCGCGAGCGGGGCGTGGACCTGACGGTGTTGCTCGACAGCGAGGAGCAGGCCGCCGCGCTTGCTGCCGATCGCGTGGGGATGTCCGGCATTCCGGCGCTGATCGAGGTCGACTGCGACGGCCACCGGGGTGGGGTGCGCCCCGACGACCCGGTGCTGCTCGACATCGCGCGGACTCTGCGTGACGGGGGCGCCCACCTGCGGGGTGTGCTCGTCCATGCCGGCGAGTCGTACTACGCCGACGGCGGGGACGAACTGCGCGCCGCCGCCGAGAACGAGCGCCGGTGCGCCGTGCGGGCCGCCGACGTGTTGAGGGCGGCCGGTCATGAGGCGCCGGTGGTGAGCGTGGGTTCGACGCCGACCGCACACTTCGCGACCGACCTCACCGGCGTCACCGAGGTCCGGGCCGGCAACTTCGTCTTCTTCGACCTGGTGATGGCCGGGATCGGCGTGTGCTCCACGGCCGACCTGGCGATGACGGTGGTCACGACGGTGATCGGTCACCGCCCGGACAAGGGATGGATCCTCACCGACGCGGGCTGGATGGCGACGTCACGCGACCGCGGCACCTCGCGTCAGCGGGTGGATCAGGGATACGGCCTCGTCGCCGACCTGGACGGCACTCTGTTCGACGGCCTGCTGATGACCGACGCGAGCCAGGAGCACGGCGTGCTCTCCGTGCGCCCGGACAGCACCGCCGCCCTACCCGATCTGCCGGTCGGTACGCGCGTACGGATCCTGCCCATCCACGCCTGTGCGACCGCCGCACAGCACGACCGCTACCACGTGACCGAACCCGGCTCCCGCACCGTCGAGGCCGTGTGGCCGCGCATCCGAGGTTGGTGACCACCGTGCAATTCCTGCCCGAAGAGCGGTCCGCCGCTCTCATCACCGAAGAGCTGGCCTTCACGGCCGTGCGCGACGCGTTGATCGCCGCCGTCGGCTCGCAGGCCGAGGTCTTCCCCGCGGTCCTCGGCCACGGATCACAGGACGAGAACCGGTTCACCGTGAAGTCCGGCGCATCGGCCGGGCTTGCCGGAGTGAAGATCGGCAGCTACTGGCCGGGCAACGCCGACAAGGGCATTCCCCGGCACAACTCCCTGGTCCTGCTCTTCGACCAGGAGCACGGCCGCATCGGTGCGGTCGTCGAGGCCGGCGTCGTGAACGCCTACCGCACGGCCGCGGCCGACGCGGTCGCCGCGAGCGTCCTGGCACGCGCCGACGCCACCACCCTGACCATCTTCGGCACGGGCCACCAGGCCCTGTACGAATGCGCGGCGGTCAGCCGCGTACGCCCCATCACCACCGTCCATGTCGTCGCCCGCACCCCCGAGCGCGGCGAACACTTCCTGACCCAGCTGGCCGAGCGAGGGCTCGCCGGCCGGCTCACCCCTGCCGAACAGGCGTGCCGCGCCGCCGACATCATCGTCACCGCCACCACCGCCCGCGCGCCTCTGTTCGACGCCGCGTGGGTGTGCCCCGGCACCCACATCGCAGGCATGGGCTCCGACGCACACGGCAAACAGGAACTGCCTCCGCAACTGCTGAAGGAGGCACGCCTGTTCTGCGACCTGCCCTCCCAGGCGGTCCGCATCGGGGAACTGCAGCACGTCGCCCACCTCATCGACGACGGCACCCTCGCACTCACCGCCGTGGGCGACGTCCTGACCGGGCAGGCCGAGGGGCGCCGCAGCGAGCAGGACATCACCGTGTTCGACAGCTCCGGCATCGCCCTGCAGGACCTCTTCGTCGCCGAAGCCCTCCTGCATGCCGCCGCACTCACCTCCGGAACCACCGAATGACCCACACCGCCCGCCCGACGCCGGCCACCATGGCGCTGCGGTGCGCCGCGTGCGGCCACACCCATCCGCTGGACGACCTGGCCTGGCGGTGCGCGAAGTGCCACGGGGTCCTCGATCTCGCCGGGTTCACGCCGGTCATGCCCAAGGCCGCCGGCCTCGCCACGCGTCGACCGAGTCTGTGGCGGTACGCCGAAGCCCTGCCGATCGGCGAACCGCACGACATCACCATGGGCGAGGGCATGACCCCACTGGTCACCGTGCCCGGCCGGCCCGCTGTCCAGCTCAAGGTCGACCATCTGATGCCGACCGGATCCTTCAAGGACCGCGGCGCGGTCATGCTGGCTGCTCTCGCCGCCCGCCTCGGCGTGTCCCGGCTCATGGCCGACAGCAGCGGCAACGCGGGAACCGCCGTCGCCGCCTACGCCACCCGCGCCGGCATCGCCTGCGACGTCTATGTTCCGGCCGGCACCTCAGCAGGGAAGGTCGGGCAACTGCGTGCCTACGGAGCCACCGTGCACCAGATCCCCGGCACCCGCGAGGACACCGCCCAGGCGGCGGCCCGAGCAGCCGACGAGCCGGGCGTCTTCTACGCCAGCCACGTCTACCACCCCTTCTTCCTGCACGGCACCAAGACCTACGTGCTGGAGCTGTGGGAACAGCTCGGCGGCCGGCTGCCCGACACCCTCGTCCTGCCCGTCGGCAACGGCACCCTCGTGCTCGGCGCCCACCTCGGCTGCGTCGAGCTCCTCCACCAAGGGCTGATCGACCGGCTGCCGCGGATCGTCGCGGTCCAGGCCGCCGGCTGCGCACCGCTGGCCACCGCCTTCGCCGACGGCCGGCCGGTGCCGAGCGACATCACCGCACACGGCACCGTGGCCGAGGGCATCGCCATCGCGCGCCCCGCCCGCGGCTCCCAGATCCTCACCGCGGTCCGGGCCACCGGCGGCACCATCGTCACCGTCACCGACGACGAGGTGCACGCCGCCCACGCCTCCCTGGCCCGTTCCGGCCTCTACGTCGAACCGACCTCTGCCGTGTGCTGGGCCGCCATCGAAGCCGGGCAGGCCGGGCAGATCCCCACCACCCCCCGGCCCGACGGCCTTCCCACCGCCGTGGCACCCCTGTGCGGCAGCGGACTCAAGTCCAAGCCTCCGGCCTGAGCACCGACAGGAACCCCATGCGCATCCATGTCATCACCACCGGCGGCTCCATCGACGTCGAGTACTCCCTGCAGGGCACCCTTGTCATCGGTCAGCCGATGGCAGTGCCCATCCTCGAACGGGCCCGCACACTCCACGAGTTCACCGTCGAAAGCGTGTGCCGCAAGGACAGCGCCGCGTTCGACGACGCCGACCGGGACCTGATCCGCCACCACGTCCGCACCGCCGACGCCGAACACATCCTCATCACCCACGGCACCGACACCATGACCACCACAGCCGAACACCTACGCGACCTGACCGGCAAGGTCATCGTCATGACCGGGGCGATACAACCAGCACGGATGACCGACAGCGACGCCCCCTTCAACCTCGGACTCGCCGTCGCCGCCCTGCAGACCCTGCCCCACGGGGTCCACATCGCCATGAGCGGCCGCATCCTCCCCGCCGGGCAGGCACAGAAGGACCGCGCGCGAGGAATATTTCTCTGATCTCGACCGACCTCGACTGACCTCGACCGCTCGCCAAGGCCCTGGTCGCGAGCCGACGCTTCATGAGCCGGTCTCCCCTCCGTCACCGGCCCGCCCTACGGTGACGCCCATGCGTCTGAGAACCGTACTCGCGACCGCCACCGCCGGCCTGGCGGCGGCCACTTGCCTCACCGTCGCAGGGCCCGCCAACGCGGGCGAGAATCACGCCTGTTCGCCCTCCGTCGCCATCCAGGGCTTCTCCGACGCCCTGGACAAGACGACGTACCAGGGCACCTATGTCGGCAACTTCTCCGCGCTCGCCGTGGACCGGAACGGCGACCTCGCCGCGCTCAGCGACCGCTCGTCGCTGTTCACGCTGGACCGCAGGACCCTCCAGCCGAAGTCCGTCGTCCAGCTCGCCGACGAGAGCGGCACCGCGCTGGACTCCGAGGGACTGGTCGTGGAGCGGGACGGCACCCGGCTGATCAGCTCCGAGACCGAGCCGTCCGTACGCCGCTACTCCCGCGACGGCAAGATCCTCGACCGTCTCCCGGTACCGGCCTCCCTCCAGGTCGCCCCGGCCGGGCGGGCCGTCACCAACGGCACCTTCGAGGGCCTGACCATGCTCCCCGGCGGGCACACCCTCGCGTCGATGGAGTACGCGCTGTCCGGCGACACCGCCGGCATCGTCCGCTGGCAGACTTGGAAGCGCCACCACGGCACCTTCGGGCTCGGCGCACAGTACGCCTACCGGGCCGACACCGGCCTCGGCGTCCCCGAGGTCACCGCGCTGCCCGACGGCCGGCTCCTCGTCCTGGAGCGCGGCTTCACCTCCGGCGTCGGCAACACCGTCCGCCTCTACCTCGCCGACCCGCGCCGCGCGACCGACACCGGCGGCATCGACACGCTGACCGGCCCGGACGGCGTACGGCTGGTCAAGAAGACCCTCCTCGCCGACCTCGTGAACTGCCCGTCACTCGGCGCGACCGCCAAGCAGCCCCAGCCCAACCCCCTCCTCGACAACATCGAGGCCATGACGATCACCGGCTGGACCAAGGGCCGCCTGAAGGTACTGCTGGCCAGCGACGACAACCAGAACGCGGCACAGACGACGCGCTTCTACGACCTCCGCGTTCGTATCTGATCACGACGGCGATCATGACGGAGGGATGAAATCCGCTTCATTCCGCGTTGGTGCCTTCCGTAGATCCAACAGAACGGGGAGGCACCGACGTGGCAGCGCGGCAGGGGCAAGGCTGGGCGCGAAGGCTGTGGGCGTACGCCTGGCGTTACCCCAAGGACGTCGTCCTGGCCCTCGGCGCCTCGCTCGTCGGCATGGCCGTCATGGCGCTGGCCCCGCTGATCACCAAGGTGATCATCGATGACGTGATCGTCGATCACAGCCGGTCCATGGCGGTCTGGGCGGGCGCCCTGATCGGCGCCGCGCTCCTCGTCTACGTCCTCACCTACATCCGCCGCTACTACGGCGGCCGTCTCGCCCTCGACGTCCAGCACGACCTGCGGACCGAGATGTACGGCACGATCACCCGGCTCGACGGCCGCCGGCAGGACGAGCTGTCCACCGGTCAGGTCGTCGGCCGGGCGACCAGCGACCTCCAGCTGATCCAGGGCCTGCTCTTCATGCTCCCGATGACCATCGGGAACTTCATGCTCTTCCTGATCTCCCTGGTCATCATGGCGTGGCTGTCGCTCCCGCTCACGCTGGTCGCCCTCGCGGTCGCGCCCGCGATCTGGTTCATCGCCAAGCGCAGCCGCACCAAGCTGCACCCCGCCACCTGGTACGCCCAGGCCCAGGCGGCGGCCGTCGCGGGCGTCGTCGACGGCGCCGTCAGCGGCGTACGCGTGGTGAAGGGGTTCGGGCAGGAAGAGCAGGAGACCGGGAAGCTGCGGGAGGTCGGCCGCAGGCTCTTCGCGGGGCGGCTGCGCACGATCCGGTTCAACTCCAGGTACACCCCCGCCCTCCAGGCCGTCCCCGCCCTCGGCCAGGTCGCGATGCTCGCGCTGGGTGGCTGGCTCGCGGTCCGCGGTCACATCACGCTCGGCACGTTCGTCGCCTTCTCCACCTACCTCGCCCAGCTCGTCGGCCCGGTCCGGATGCTCGCCATGGTCCTCACGGTCGCCCAGCAGGCCCGCGCCGGCACGGAACGCGTCCTGGAGCTGATCGACACCGAGCCGGCGCTCGAGGACGGCCACAAGACGCTGCCCGCCGACGCCCCCGCCACCGTCGAGTTCGACGACGTCTCCTTCGGCTACGAGGACGACCGCCCTGTCCTCGACGGGCTGAGCTTCGAGATCCACCCCGGCGAGACCCTCGCCGTCGTCGGCTCCTCCGGCTCCGGCAAGTCGACGGTCTCGCTGCTGCTGCCCCGGTTCTACGACGTCACCCACGGCGCCGTCCTCATCGGCGGCCACGACGTCCGCGAGCTGACCCTCGACTCGCTGAGGGCCGCGATCGGGCTGGTCCCCGAGGACTCCTTCCTCTTCTCGGACACGGTCCGCAGCAACATCGCGTACGGCCGTCCCGACGCGACGGACGACGAGATCGAGGCGGCCGCCCGCGCCGCCCAGGCGGACCGCTTCATCAGGGAACTCCCCGGCGGCTACGACACCAAGGTCGGCGAGCACGGCCTCACCCTCTCCGGCGGCCAGCGCCAGCGCGTCGCCCTCGCCCGCGCGATCCTCACCGACCCGCGGCTGCTCGTCCTCGACGACGCCACCTCCGCCGTGGACGCCCGCGTCGAGCACGAGATCCACGAGGCCCTGAAGCACGTCATGGAGGGCCGGACCACCCTCCTCATCGCCCACCGCCGCTCCACCCTCAACCTCGCCGACCGCATCGCCGTCCTCGAGAACGGCCGGCTCGCCGACATCGGCACCCACGAGGAACTCCAGCAGCGGTCGGCGCTCTACCGCCGGCTCCTCACCGACCCGGACGAACTCGGCGGCGTCTCGCCCGGCCACGCCCAGCCCGCCTGTCCGCAGGAGGACACCTCCGTACGGGACGAGCTGGACGCCGAATTCGACGCCGAACGCGGCATCACGCCCCGGCTGTGGGCGGGCGAGCGCACCCCGCGCGACCTCGCGATGGACGGCACCCCGGCCACCCCCGAACTCCTCGCCCAGGTCGACGCGCTGCCCCCGGCGACCGACACCCCGGAGATCGACGAGGCACGTGCCGTGCGGGCCGAGGAGAGCTACGGCCTGCGCCGGCTGCTGCGCGGCTTCGGCCTGCCCCTCCTCGTCAGCCTCTCCCTCGTCGCCGTGGACGCGGGTATGGGCCTCCTCCTGCCCGTCCTGATCCGGCACGGCATCGACAGCGGTGTCTCGGAGATGGCCCTCGGCGCGGTCTGGGCGGCCTCGCTGCTCGGACTGCTCACCGTCGTGATCCAGTGGGCGGCGCAGGTCGGCGAGACCCGCATGACCGGACGCACCGGCGAGCGCGTGCTGTACTCCCTCCGCCTGAAGATCTTCGCCCAGCTCCAGCGGCTCGGACTCGACTACTACGAGCGGGAGTTGACCGGCCGGATCATGACGAGGATGACGACGGACGTCGACGCGCTGTCGACGTTCCTGCAGACCGGCCTGGTCACGGCGTTCGTCTCGGTCGTCACGTTCTTCGGCATCATGGTCGCCCTGCTGGTGATCGACGTAGAGCTGGCGCTGATCGTCTTCGCCACCCTCCCGCCGCTGATCCTCGCCACGGTCTTCTTCCGCCGGGCGAGCGTGAAGGCGTACGAACTGGCCCGGGAACGCGTGTCGGTGGTCAACGGCGACCTCCAGGAGTCGGTTTCCGGGCTGCGGATCGTGCAGGCGTTCCGGCGCGAGCGGGACGGCGGACGGCGGTTCGCGGAGCGGAGCGACAGCTACCGCCAGGCCCGTATCCGGGGCCAGTGGCTGATCTCGGTGTACTTCCCCGGCGTGCAACTGCTGTCGTCGGTCGCCGCGGCTTCCGTGCTGATCGTGGGCGCCGGGCGGGTCGACAACGGCACGCTCACCACCGGCGCGCTGGTGGCGTACCTCCTCTACATCGACCTGTTCTTCGCCCCCGTCCAGCAGCTCTCCCAGGTCTTCGACGGCTACCAGCAGGCAACGGTCTCGCTGGGCCGCATCCAGGAGCTGCTCCAGGAACCGACGTCGACGAAGAGCGCCGACAAGCCGCTCGACGTGCTTTCGCTCCGTGGCGAAGTCGCCTTCGAGGACGTGCACTTCGCGTACGGCGGCGAGGAGGAGGCCCTCACCGGGATCAACCTCGCCATCCCCGCCGGCCAGACCGTCGCCTTCGTAGGCGAGACCGGCGCCGGCAAGTCGACCCTCGTCAAGCTGGTCGCCCGCTTCTACGACCCCACCGGTGGCCGCGTCACCGTCGACGGCACCGACCTGCGCGCCCTCGACCTCACGTCGTACCGGCACCGCCTGGGCGTCGTCCCGCAGGAGGCGTACCTCTTCCAGGGCACCGTCCGCGACGCCATCGCCTACGGCCGCCCCGACGCCACCGACGCCGAAGTGGAGGCGGCGGCCCGGGCGGTCGGCGCGCACGACATGATCGCCACGCTCGAGGGCGGCTACCTGCACGAGGTCGCCGAGCGCGGCCGCAACCTCTCCGCGGGCCAGCGGCAGCTGATCGCCCTGGCCCGCGCCGAGCTGGTCGACCCGGACATCCTGCTCCTCGACGAGGCGACCGCCGCCCTGGACCTGGCCTCCGAGGCCCTGGTCAACCAGGCCACCGACCGCCTGGCAGGCCGCCGTACCACCCTCGTGGTCGCCCACCGCCTGACCACCGCGGCCCGCGCGGACCGAGTGGTCGTCATGGCCCACGGCCGCGTCGCCGAGGACGGCACCCACGAGGAACTCCTCGCACGGGGCGGGCAGTACGCGGACCTGTGGCGGACGTTCGTCGGCCAGGCCGAGCCGGAGGAGCCGGTCGGCGCGTCGCACTGACGGTCGCACCGACGGTCGCGCAACCATCCGACATACGTCCTGCGTCCGTACACCCGTACGCTCATGGACGAGGTACGGGAGGGATGACTGTGGACCGTGGTGCGATACGCCGGGGGCTGGCGCTCGGCATTGCCGTGCTCACCACATCCGGACTGCTCGGGCTGGCGGCACCGGCCGAGGCGCACGCGGCCGCCAAGCCCTGCGCCGGCCGCAAGGTCAGGACACTCACGTTCTCGACCGGCATCGTGCGCGTCTACAAGCAGGACCGCGAGATCTGTGCCGTCACGCTCGCCAAGAACCCCGGCCCCGTGCGGACGATGAAGGTCAGCGTGCAGGTGCGCGGCCATCACCCGGTCGCCTTCACGGACAAGCGCGTCCGCCGCATCAGCACGCCGCTGGTCTACATGGGCCACCGCAGCGTGCGCGTGAAGGGCGCGGTCGGCGGGGGATCGGTCAGCACCGGCTGGATCCGGTACTGATCCACAGGTGACTGGTCCACAGGTGACTGGTCCACAGGTGACTGGTCCACAGGTTACTGATCCACAGGTTTTCTACAGGGTTTTCCCGATCAACCGTCATCTCCCCTGGTGCTCGGGTGACTTGCTCCGCTAGCTTCCGGCGCACATCTGTATTCACCGGGAGGGTGCATGCGCAAGGCGCTCAGATGGTTGCTGGCGCTCACCGTGCTCATAGGCACACTGAGTACGGCGGGAGCGGCCACCGCCGCCGAGCCGGAGGCCACCGGCACCACTGACATCAAGGAGAAGCTGCTCTCCATTCCGGGCATGAGCCTGGTCGAGGAGAAGCCGTACACCGGCTATCGCTACTTCGTCCTCAACTACACCCAGCCGGTCGACCACCGGCGCCCGTCCAAGGGCACGTTCCAGCAGCGCATCACCGTGCTGCACAAGGACGAGGCCCGCCCGACGGTCTTCTTCACCAGCGGCTACAACGTCTCCACCACGCCCCGCCGCAGCGAGCCGACCCAGATCGTGGACGGCAACCAGATCTCCATGGAGTACCGCTTCTTCACCCCGTCCCGGCCCGACCCGGCCGACTGGACCAAGCTGGACATCTGGCAGGCCGCCAGCGACCAGCACCGCATCTTCAAGGCGCTCAAGCCGATCTACGACCGGAAGTGGCTCTCCACGGGCGGCTCCAAGGGCGGCATGACGGCCACGTACTACGAGCGCTTCTACCCGCGCGACATGGACGGCGTCGTCGCCTACGTCGCCCCCAACGACGTGGTGAACAAGGAGGACTCCGCCTACGACGAGTTCTTCGCCACCGTCGGCACCAAGGAGTGCCGCGACCGGCTGAACGGCGTGCAGCGCGAGGCGCTGGTGCGCCGGGAGCCGATGGAGAAGCGGTACGAGGCCTACGCGGCCGACAACGGCTACACCTTCAACACCATCGGCAGCCTCGACAAGGCCTACGAGGCCACCGTCCTCGACTACGTCTGGGGCTTCTGGCAGTACAGCCTGCTGTCCGACTGCGACACCATCCCGGCGGACGCCAAGAACGCCAGCGACGACGCCATCTGGAACACGCTCGACACCATCGCCGGGTTCTCCTTCTACACGGACCAGGGCCTGGAGCCGTACACGCCGTACTTCTACCAGGCGGGCACCCAGCTGGGCGCTCCGACGATCGTCTTCCCGCACATCGAGAAGAAGTACATCCGCTACGGCTACCTGCCGCCGCGCAACTTCGTGCCGCGGTCGATCCCGATGAAGTTCCAGCCGTACGTCATGAAGGACGTCGACAGCTGGGTCCGCCACAACGCGAGGCAGATGCTCTTCGTCTACGGCGAGAACGACCCGTGGGGCGCCGAGCCGTTCCATCTCGGCAAGAAGGCGCGTGACAGTTACGTCTTCACCGCGCCGGGCCTGAACCACGGCGCCAACGTCGCGGGCCTCGTCCCCGACGAGAAGTCCCTGGCGACGGCACGGATCCTGCAGTGGGCGGGCGTCGCGTCCAGCGCCGTCCAGTCGAACCCCGCGGTGGCCAAGCCGCTGGCCAAGTTCGACCGCAAGCTGGACAAGCACGACATCGAGCGCGAGCCGACCTTGCGTCCGTAACGCAGAGGAGCGCGTGAGGAACGCATGAGGTGTGCCCGGCCGTTGCTCACAGCGGCCGGGCGCAGCCCACCGGATCAGGCCCGCCCAACTCGACGTACAGCGCCGTCGACGGCGGGCACTCCGTGCGCTTGCCGACGGCCCGCGTCACCTCGTACTCGGGTTCCCGCCTGCCCTCGCCCTCGCAGGACGTCTCGCGGACCTGTCCGTCGCCGGAGCTGTAGACGCAGTCGCCGACGATGGTGCGGGGGCCGCCTCCGCCGCCGGGGTCGCCGGGGTGGGGCGGGGAGAGGTTGCGCATACAGGCGTAGCCCTGGGGGACCGTTCCGTCGCCGTCCTCGTCGGAGGCCGGCGCCTCGTCGCTGATGTGCAGGACGAAGTCCGAGGTCCCGGGGCACAGCGGCCCGTCGCCCACCCGGCCGTCGTGCCGGGCCACAACCCGTGCCGCGGCCCGCTCACTGGTGCACGGCACCTCGGTGAAGCTCGTCGTACCGAAGGAACTGCACTCGTCGACCGCGAGGAACACCGCGCCATGCCCGGACGGCTGCGTCGACGTCGCCCGTCCGCTGCCCGCCGGCGTCTCCTCCGCGGCCGCGGGCGGATCGCCCTGGCACCCCGTGAGCAGGGCGAGGAGCAGCGCCGCCGACGCGCACACCACCCCCACGGAACCCTTGTTCTGCATCGCCATCCCCCCGACATCCCCGCCCAGCGTGACCCGCCGAGGCGGGCGCACGCCAGACGTATCGGGGTGCTTTGCGCCCATTGGCGGGTGTACGCCGGGCGCATGACGTATGTGCGCTACGTCCTATACGACAACCCATGTCCGACCGGATACAGCACCCGCGCCGGATCGTCGGCCCGCTGCACCGGTACCGGCAGTTTCCCGCGTGGCCGCACCTGCCCGGCGATCACGCGAGCCGCGGCGCGCAGCTCGACGTCCGTCCAGGAGTAGGACGCCAAGTAGGCCTGGACGTCGGGCAGTTGGGCCACGTCGTACGGATTGCGGGTGGCGACCGCCACCACCGGCTTCCCCGTCGCCAGCAGCTCCTGGACCAGGGTCTTCTGAGAGCTGCTCGCCGTGACGTTGTACGTCCCGACCACGACGGCGTCCGCCTCGCCCGCCGCGGCGACGGCGGCGCTTATGGCCGTCGAGGTCGGGGCCGTACCGGTCGACAACCTGGTGGCCGTGAAGCCGAGTTCGGTGAGGGCGGCGGCGAGGACGGCGGTGGGCGGTCCGGTCGTGCCGGACGGGGAGGCGGGGTCGGCGCCGACGACGAGGAGCCTGGGGTGCTCGCCGGCGGACAGCGGCAGCAGCCCGCCTTCGTTGACCAGGAGCGTGGTCGTCCGCTCGGCGATGCGGTCGGCGGCGGCGAGGTGGGCCGGGGTGCCCACGTTCCGGTCGACGCCGCCCGGGCTGACGTAGGGCGCGTCGAACAGTCCGAGCTTCGCCTTCAGCCGCAGGATGCGCAGCACCGACTCGTCGAGCCGGGCCTCGGTGAGTTCCCCGTCCTCCACGGCCTGGATGACGGCGTTCCACGCCACGTCCAGCTTCGGTGGGTTGAGGAGCTGGTCCACACCGGCCTTGAGCGCGAGCACCGGCACGCGGTCGTCGCCGTACTTGGTGCGCACGCCTTCCATCCCGAGGGAGTCGGTCACCACGACTCCGTCGTAACCGAGTTCCTCCCGCAGGATGCCGGTGAGGATCGGGCGGGAGAGGGTGGCCGGGTCGCCGGAGTCGTCGAGGGCCGGGAACTGGATGTGCGCGGTCATGATCGAGTCGATGCCCGCGCGGATCGCGGCCCTGAAGGGCCCGGCGTCCAGTTCCTCCCATTCCTCCCGGCTATGCGTGATGACGGGGAAGCCGGTGTGGCTGTCGACGGTGGTGTCCCCGTGCCCAGGGAAGTGCTTGGCGGTCGCCGCGACGCCCGACCGCTGGTACCCGGTGACCTCGGCAGCCACCAGACCGGCCACCGCGCCGGGTTCGGAACCGAAGGAGCGGACGCCGATGACCGGGTTGGCGGGGTCGACGTTGACGTCGGCGACGGGGGAGTAGTTCTGCCGGATGCCGATGGCGCGCAGCTCCTGCCCGGCGATACGGCCGAGGGAACGTGCGTCGGTGCGCGACCCGCCCGCGCCGATGGCCATGGCGCCCGGGAAGAGCGTGGCGGGCTCGCCGACTCGGCACACTATCCCGTGCTCCTGGTCGGTGGAGACGAGGACGGGCAGCCCGCGCGGCTGCCGCAGCGAGGCGCGCTGGATGCCGTTGGACAGGTCGGCGATCTGATGCGGATCGCGCGTGTTGTGCGCCCAGGTGAAGTAGATGATGCCGCCGACGCGATACTCGGCGATGAGCTCGGCGGCGTTGCGGACGCCGATCTCCTTGATGTTGGCGTCGATGTCGGCCTGGTCGGGGGCGGTGGCGGAATGGCCGTAGACCCGCATGACGAAGAGCTGCCCGACCTTCTCGGGCAGCGTCATACGGGAGATGAGAGAGCGGAGCTTCTTGTCGTCCGCGTAGGCGGGTCCGCCCACCGCGAGAGTGGCGGCGACGCCTGCGGTGGCGGCCAGAACGGTACGTCTGGAGGGCACGTGCGCTCCTTCCGGAGGTGATCCGCTGAAGGAAACTTCCGAGGAGTCACCAATATCCGGGAAGTTTCTGCCAGTCAAGGGAACGCACGTTAGTGGTGGAGGGGCCGCCATCGGCGCTATGGGAGGGGGGCGCGCCGATGGCGGCATGCTGCCGGCCGCAGCACGGCGGAGAGGGTAAGTCAGCGTTCGCAGCCAGCAGCGAGGCCGACACCGCACCACGGTGACTCTCCGACAGCTTGCGGGTTGGACGAGCGGGGGTGTGGCCGGGTTCCCGGGTCCGCCCCGATTCCCGGAAGTTGGTGACCCAGGGATCAACGGGACGTCGGTGACCACCGGGCGACGTTCCGTGGTCCATCCCGTGGACGTGACGACACCGAGGGCGAGGGCCGGGGGATCATGGGGCATGGCTGTTGTCGACATCCCCGGTTCCAAGTCCATCACCGCCCGCGCCCTCTTCCTGGCGGCGGCCGCCGACGGGGTCACCACCCTCGTACGCCCGCTCCGCTCAGACGACACGGAAGGCTTCGCGGAAGGCCTGACCCGCCTCGGCTACCGCGTGGGCCGGACCCCGGACACCTGGCAGATCGACGGCCGCCCTGAGGGCCCTTCCGTGACCGAGGCGGACGTGTACTGCCGCGACGGCGCGACGACGGCCCGCTTCCTGCCGACCCTGGCGGCGACAGGGCGCGGGACCTACCGCTTCGACGCCTCCGCACAGATGCGCCGCCGCCCCCTGCTGCCCTTGTCCCGCGCCCTGCGCGACCTGGGCGTCGACCTCCGGCACGAGGAGACGGAGGGCCATCACCCCCTGACCGTCCGGGCGTCGGGAGTCGAGGGCGGCGAAGTGACGCTGGACGCCGGCCAGTCCTCGCAGTACCTGACGGCCTTGCTGCTGCTCGGCCCGCTCACCCGCAAGGGCCTGCGGATCAAGGTCACGGACCTGGTCTCGGCGCCGTACGTGGAGATCACCCTCGCGATGATGCGGGCGTTCGGCGTGAAGGTCGGGCGGGACGGCGACGTCTTCGTGGTCCCGCCGGGCGGCTACCGGGCCACGACGTACGCGATCGAACCGGACGCCTCGACCGCGAGCTACTTCTTCGCCGCGGCGGCCGTTACCGGCGGCGAGGTGACGGTCCCCGGCCTTGGCGCCGGGGCCCTCCAGGGCGACCTGGACTTCGTGGACGTACTGGGCCGGATGGGCGCGCAGGTGACGGTCGGTGCGGAGAACACGACGGTCAGGGGGACCGGCGAACTCCGTGGCCTGACGGTCAACATGCGGGACATCTCAGACACCATGCCGACCTTGGCCGCGATCGCCCCGTTCGCCTCCGGTCCGGTGAGGATCGAGGACGTGGCGAATACGCGGGTGAAGGAGTGCGACCGGCTGGAGGCGTGCGCGGAGAATCTGCGGCGGCTGGGGGCGGAGGTCGAGACGGGGCCGGACTGGATCGAGGTCCGGCCAAGTGCGTTGCCTGCCGGCGCGGAGATCAAGTCGTACGGGGACCACCGCATCGTCATGTCCTTCGCTGTGACGGGGTTGCGGGTGCCGGGTATTTCGTTCGACGACCCTGGGTGCGTGCGGAAGACTTTCCCCGGGTTCCATGAGGCGTTCGCGGAGCTCAATCTTTAGCGACCTTAGCGACTGAGGGGCACCGCACGTGAGCTTCAAGTTGGAAGGGCCCGTTCTGGAGGGCGAGTTGGTGCGCCTGGAGCCGCTGGGGCACGGGCATGCGGCCGACTTGGCGGTGGCGGCGGAGGAGAACCGGGGCACGTACGAGTTCACGTGGGTGCCGAGGGCGGAGGAGATCGGGGCGTACGTCGACGCGCAGCTCGCCCGCGCGGCTACGGGCCGCCTGGCACCGTACGCCCAGGTCTCGATCGCCTCGGGACGGGCCGTCGGTACGACGTCGTACTGGGAGCCACGCTCCTGGCTCTCCGACGACCGCCTGGACGCCATCGAGGTCGGCTTCACCTGGCTGGCGGCGAGCGCTCAGGGCACGGGGTTGAACACGGAGTCCAAACTCCTCCTCTTCCGCCATGCCTTTGAGGAGTGGGACGTGTCCCGGGTCGACCTGAAGACGGACGTCCGCAACGCCCGCTCCCGCGCGGCCATCGCAGCGACCGGCGCCCACTTCGAGGGCGTGCTCAGGAACTGGTCCCGCTCGTCCGCGCCGGGTGAGGACGGCCGGTTGCGTGACTCCGCGATCTATTCGATTACGGCGACGGAGTGGCCGACGTGCAGGGCACGGCTGGAGAGGCGGCTGGCGAAGGCGTTGGCGGTCACTTCGCGGCGAACGTGAGGAAGTACGGGTTGTCGGGGGTCTTGGAGTCGCGGATGTGGATGGCGGAGGCGGCGGCGACCTTCGACGGAAAGAGGCGCCTCATGCAACGCCTTCCCAGGCGTCGGCTCCGAAGGTGCCCTTCACGTCGGAGGCGATGGTCGTGGGGTCCACGGTGGCCTGTAGGGCGTAGACGGTGGTCTTGCGAGCGCCTCGGACGGTGAGGTGTACGGGGCTGGCGCCCGGGTGGTCCGCAAGGATGCGCTTGAGTTCCTTCACGGACTGTTCGGTGATGCGGTGGGCGGGGAGCGCGAGCCGGACGGGAGGCCTGCTGCCGTGTTCGGCGGAGGACACGTCCAGTACGGCGAGTTCTCTCCCGAAGATGTTCACCGTTCCGTCCCGGTCTTCGATCTTGCCCTTGACGGAGATCACGTTGTCTTCAACCAGTGCGTGCTGCACGAGTTGGTAGGCCGCGGGGAAGAACAGGACCTCGATGCCGGCGTCACGGTCCGCGAGGTTGACGATGGCCCAGGCGTTGCCTTGTTTGGTCATCTTGAGCTGGATGCCGGTGATCAGCCCGGAGAGCTGGACGTCCCCGGTCGTGCGGCCGGAGGCGAGCAGTTCGGCGATGGAACAGTCCCGTGCCCTGGAGAGGACGTGCTCGGCGCCGTCCAGCGGGTGGGCGGAGACGTAGAGGCCGAGCATGTCGCGTTCGGTCGCAAGCAACTGTCTGCGTGGCCACTCTGTGTCGTCGATGGGGAAGTCGAGGCCGAAGGCCGGTTCGCCGCTTGCTGCGCCGCCCAGGTCGGCGAAGAGATCGTCCTGCCCGAAGCTTGCCGCCTTCTTCACGGGGATGATCGCGTCGATGGCGTCCTCGTGGATGGCGGTGAGGCCCTTGCGGGAGTGCCGCAGGGAGTCGAAGGTGCCGGCCTTGATCAAGGACTCCACGGCCCGCTTGTTCAGTGCCGGCAGGTCGGCTTTGTCGAGGAAGTCGGAGAAGGAAGTGAACTTCCCTTTCCGGCGGCGCGCATCGACGATGGCCTCGATGACGTTGTCACCGACGTTGCGTACGGACTTCAGCCCGAACCGCACGTCGTCGCCGACGGCGGTGAACTCGGCGACGGACTCGTTCACGTCGGGCTGGAGGACCCGGACGCCGTTCTTGCGGGCGTCGGCGAGGTAGATCGCGGCCTTGTCCTTGTCGTCGCCGACCGAGGTGAGCAGGGCGGCCATGTACTCGGCCGGGTAGTTGGCCTTGAGGTACGCGGTCCAGTACGAGACCAGGCCGTAGCCGGCGGTGTGGGACTTGTTGAACGCGTAGCCGGAGAACGGGAGCATGACGTCCCACAGGGCCTTGATGGCTTCGTCGCTGAATCCGTTGCCGCGCATGCCGTCGTGGAACTTGTCCCACTCCGCGGCCAGCACCTCCGGTTTCTTCTTGCCCATCGCACGGCGCAGCAGGTCGGCGCCGCCGAGGGTGTACCCGGCCAGTTCCCGGGCGATCGCCATGATCTGCTCCTGGTAGACGAGCAGATGGAAGGTGTTGCCGAGGATCGGCTCCAGAGCGTCGCGCAGCTCCGGGTGGATCGGGGTGATCTCCTGGCGGCCGGTCTTGCGGTGCGCGTAGTTGGTGTGCGCGTTGGCCGCCATCGGGCCGGGCCGGTAGAGGGCGTTGACCGCGGCGATGTCCTCGAACCGGGTGGGTTCCATCTGTTTCAGCAGGACGCGCATGCCGCCGCCGTCGAGTTGGAAGACACCGAACGTGTTGCCCTCGGCCAGCAGCCGGTACGTCTTGGCGTCGTCCAGAGGGATCACGACGGTGGACGGGTCGCCGTCCAGGGGATCTACGGTGGCCAGGCTGATGCCCCGGTTCTCGCGGATGTTCTCGATGGCCTGGTCGATGACACCCAGGTTCCGCAGCCCGAGGAAGTCCATCTTGATCAAGCCCATGGCTTCGCAGGACGGATAGTCGAAGCCGGTGATCTTCACGCCGTCCGAGGCACGCATGTGCAGCGGGATGCGGTCGGTGAGCTTCGTCTTGGAAAGGATCACTGCGGCGGCGTGCACGCCGGTGCCGCGGGTGAGGCCCTCCACCCCGCGGGCGGTGTCGATCACCCGCTTCACATCCTGCTCGTTGTCGTACATCTGCCGGATCTCGCCGGCCTCGCCGTACCGCTCGTGGGAGGGGTCGAAGATGGCGGCCAGCGGGGCGGGCTTGCCGTTCTGGTCCGGCGGGAGTGCCTTGGTGATCCGCTCTCCGTGGGCGTAGGGGTAGCCGAGGATGCGCGAGGAGTCCTTGATCGCGTTCTTGGCCTTGATCTTGCCGAACGTGTTCACCATCGCGGTGTACTCCCCGCCGTACTTCTCGGTGACGTAGCGGACCATCCGGTCGCGCTGACGGTCGTCGAAGTCGAGGTCCACGTCCGGCGGGTTGATGCGCTCGGGGTTCAGGAACCGCTCGAAGAGAAGGCCGTGCTCCAGGGGGCACAGCTCGGTGATTCGGGTGGCGTAGGCGACGATCGAGCCGGTGCACGAACCCCGGCCCGGACCGAGGGAGATCTTGTTGTCCCGGGCGTGGCGGCAGATGTCCGCCACGACGAGGAAGTAGGAGCTGAACCCCATGGGGCCGATGACCGACATCTCGGTCTCGAAGCGGTCCAGGACGTGCTGGGGGATCGGGTCCCCGTAGCGCATCGCCAGACCCTTGAGGGCTTCCTTGCGCAGCCACGACTCCTGGGTCTCGCCTTCGGGCACGTCCGGGAACTGCGGCATCTCGTCGACGTAGTCGAAGACCTCGTCGTAGGACTCGATGCGCTCGGCGATCAGCAGGGTGTTGTCGCAGGCCTCCGGCAGCTCCGAGAACAGGCCGCGCATCTCGGCGGCGCTCTTGAGGTAATAGCCGGAGCCGTTGAAACGGAAGCGGTTCGGGTCGTCCTTGTTCTTGCCGACCCCGATGCACAGCAGGCTGTCGTGGGCGTCGGCCTGGTCCTCGGTGACGTAGTGCGCGTCATTGGTGGCCAGGAGGGGAATGTTCATTTCCTTGGCCAGGCGCAACAGGCCTTCACGGACCTCACGTTCGATGTCCAGGCCGTGGTCCATCAGCTCCAGGAAGTAGTTCTCACGGCCGAAGATCTCCTGATAAGCGGCGGCAGCGGCCTTCGCCTCGGCGTACTGGTTCAGCCGCAGGCGGGTCTGGATCTCGCCGGAGGGGCAGCCGGTGGTGGCGATGACACCGTCCGGCCGTTCAGCGATCAACTCCCGGTCCATACGCGGCTTTCCGGCAGGGAACTGACCTTCATAACTGGCCTGGGTGCTGAGCCAGAACAGGTTCCGCAGGCCCTGGCTGTCGCGCGCCCACATGGTCATGTGGGTGAAGCGGCCGCCACCGGAGACATCCTTCGACCCCTCACCGTCCGCGCTCATGGCGCGACGGCCACCGGGCCCCCAGAACTCCTGTTTCCGGACGAACCGGGAGGAGGGTGCCACGTACGCCTCGATGCCGATGATCGGCTTGATGCCTTCGGAGTCTTTGGCGACCTGTGCGAACTCGTAGGCACCGAACATGTTGCCGTGATCACTCATGGCGATCGCGGGCATCCGCTGCCGTGCCACCTCGGTGAACATCGGCCGGAGCTTCTGCGCGCCGTCCAGCATCGAGTACTCGGTGTGGTTGTGCAGATGGACAAAGGAATCCGGCACGGGCGAGTGACCTCCGCTCAACGTCGCGTTGACTCAGAGCATCAAAGCGAGAGGCAAACTCCCAGATCAAACAACTGATACACCGCGAGTGCACAACCAGAGGTTGTATCTCTAGGCTGGGCGGCATGGATCTCAACGCCGTCCGCACCTTCGTCGCCGCCGTCGACGCGGGACAGTTCCAGAAGGCCGCCGCCGACCTCTCGCTCACCCAACAGGCGGTGTCCAAGCGCGTGGCGGCGCTGGAGGCGGAGCTCGGCGTACGGCTGTTCACCCGCACCGCACGCGGTGCCGAGCTCACCATCGACGGGCAGGCCTTCCTGCCCCATGCCCGCACGCTCCTGCGAGCCGCCGAGCGGGCAGCCGCCTCCGTACGGCCCGGCAGCCGCGCGCTGCGCGTCGACGTGGTCGGCCGCCGCGTCGCGACGGGAGGCCTGGTGCGCGACTTCCACCGGGCGCATCCGGACATCGAACTGGACGTGGTCACCCTGTTCGGCGCGGACCGGGCCATCGACGCCGTCGAGTCCGGCACGATCGACGCGACCCTCCGCGCCGTGCTCATGCCCGGACGGCGCCTCCCCGACGACATCGAGGCCGTGCCGGTCCTCGACGAGCCACTCCAACTGGTCACCGGCCCCGCCCACGCGCTCGCCGGCGAGCAGTCGGTCACGCCCGCACAGCTCGCGGGCTGCCGGATCTGGATGCCCGGCAACGACCCCGGCACGGAGTGGGCGGCGTACTACGACGAACTCGCGGCCGCGTTCGGTTTCACCGTCGAGGCGACGGGCCCCAACTTCGGCGTCGAGGACCTGCTCGACACCATCGGTGGCTCCTCGAGCCTGGCGACGTTCCTCAGCGAGCGGACCCCTCTGGTCTGGCCCGCCGGCTATGACCTGCGCCGCATCCCGATGCGCGACCCGACCCCGGTCTACCCGCACTCACTGCTCTGGCGCACCGACAATCCCCACCCCGCGCTTGCCGTACTCCACCACCACCTCACCTCCGCCTACCCCGGCCGCCCCGCCACCGGAGTCTGGACACCGGAATGGGCCCGGCCTACGCCGACTCGTTGAGCAGCCGGGCCAGGTGTTCGCGTCCCGCCCCCAGCAGTTCCGGAAGGGGCGCAGCGGCCTCGTACCAGCGCTTCTCGTACTCCCAGCAGAGCCAGCCGTCCCAGCCGTGGCGGGAGAGGACCTCGACGCATTCGGTGAGGGGGAGGACGCCCGTGCCGAGGGGGAGGGGGGTGGTGTCGGTGGCGGAGGCGATGTCCTTGACCTGGACGTAGCCGAGGTAGGGGGAGAGGGCGGCGTAGGTCTCGTGGGGCTGTTCGCCGCCGAGCCAGGTGTGCATGACGTCCCAGAGGGAGCCGACCTGGCGGTGGCCGACCAGGCCCAGGACGCGGATCGCGGCGGCGCCGGTGCGGTGGGAGTCGTGGGTCTCGAGGAGGATGCGTACGCCGAGGTCGCCCGCGTACTCCGCGGCCGTGCCCAGGCGTCGCGCGGCCGTCGCGTCGGCCTCCTCGGCGGACTGGTCGGTGCCGGCGCCGGGGAAGACCCGGATGAAGCCGGCGCCCAGGTCGCGGGCGAGGTCCAGGAGGCGGTGGATCTCCTCGATCACCGGCTCGTCGGGGCCTGGTGCGGCGACGCGCGCGTAGCCCGCCACGCCCAGGACCTCCACCCCCGCCGCCTTGAACTCGGCGACCACGTCGGCTCGTTCGGCGAGCCCGATGCCGGGGTGCACCGGCTCCTCAGGATGTGCGCGCAACTCGACGCCGTGATAGCCGTGCGTGGCCGCGAGGCGCAGCACGTCCGCGATGGGGAGGCCAGGGACGCCGAGGGTGGAGAACGCCAGCTTCATGGTCATCGACCCTACTCGTCACTCACCCGTCCCGTGCAGATCCAGGCGCCAGTCCTGGCCGACGAGATCCTTGCCGAAGGAGCGGTGCGGCTTCTCGGCGACGAGGACGAAGCCGTGGCGCTGGTAGATGCGGCGGGCGGCGGCCAGGACGTCGTTGGTCCACAGGACGAGTTCGCGGTAGCCGACGCCGCGGGCGAAGTCGATCACGGCGCGGACGAGACGGTCGCCGATGCCGAGGCCGCGGGTGTCGGGCTCGACCAGCAGCAGCCGTAGGCGGGCCGTGGCCGGCGCGTCGTCCCGTACGCACATCACACACCCCACCGGGCGGCCGTCCAGCTCCGCGATCCACACCCGCTCCAGGTGGGGGTCGTGATCCTCCGCGAAGTCGGCGACGATACGTGCCACCAGGCCCTCGTAGTCGGCGTTCCAGCCGTACTCGGCGGCGTACAGCGCGGCGTTGCGCTGCACAATCCAGCCGAGGTCGCCGGGGCCGGGGTCGCGCAGGACGACATCCTCGGCGCGGGGCGGGCGGGCGGCGGAGAGGATCGTACGGACCGTCCGCATCGCCTCGGACAGGCGGGGGCGGTCCGCGGGCGGCACGGTGGACAGCAGCGCACCGACGGATTCGTCCGCCCGCTCGGCGAGCAGCGCGGCGGTCTCCCGGCCGCGTGCGGTGAGGGTGACGTTGCGGCGGCGCGGGTCACGCCGGGAGGGCGTGCGCTCGATCAGGCCGTCCCGCTCGAACTTGTTGAGGATGCGGCTCAAGTAGCCCGCGTCCAGGGAGAGTTCGGTCCGGAGATCGGCCGCGTCCGTACGCGGGGAGTGCGCGAGTTCGTACAGGACGCGGGACTCGGTGAGGGTGTACGGCGCGTAGAGGTGGCGGCTGTAGTCGAGGGCGCCGATCACGTTCGTGTAGAAGCGGTTGAAGGCGCGGATGTCCTGGACGGTCATGGTCGTCGACCCCCGGATGGTTGACTCAGTCAGAGATACCGTCGGGGCGAGCCTAGGGCGCGGGGTGCCGCCAGTCCAGTCGAATTAAAGAAACGCTTGCGTTTCGATCGAGCCCGTCGTAGCTTATCTGTACGAAACCGTTTCGTATCGACGGAAGAGATGGAATGCCGGCATGACGATCCTTCAGCTGAAGCCCCGGAGCACCGTCGTACGCGCGGCCGGACTGGTGGACGTACCCGCCGTGGTGCGCCTGCTCGCCCCGTCTGCGACCTCGCCCCGTCCGGCGCTCCCGGTGCCGGAAGGTCCCGCCGTGGACTGGGACCAGGCGCAGCGCGCCATGCGTCTGATGCTGGCCCACTACGCCCTCGAAGAGGGTGAGGTGTGGGTGGCCGAGCGCGCGGACGGCCAACTCCTCGCGGCCGCGGTGTGGCTGCCGCCCGGCACCGGGACCGAACCCCACCACACCCGCTTCGGCAGCCTCCTCGCCCGCGAACTCGACATCTCAGTTCCGAAGGAGCCGAAAGAGCCGGTCCTGCCGGCGGCACTGCGGGCGGCGGGCCTCGACGGGCCGCACTGGACGGTGGTCGCGGTCTGCGCGCCGGACGACACGGAGGCCTGGGACCGTAGCGTGGTCGCCGAGCTGCTGGCCCCCGGCCTGCGCGCCGTCGACGCCAAGGGCGCCAGTTCCGTTGCGGCCACGATCTCCCCGCGCCACATGGACCAGTTGCGCCCCCTCGGATTCCGCCACCCTCGCGCGGCCCGGCTCGCGCCGGGGGTCGGAGTGTGGCTGGCGCCCCGCGATCCGCTCAGCCACCTGGCCGCCTGACACCCAGGCGTCCACTGGTCACGCCGTTCGGAAACCCGGCCCCAGCGCAGCCGGTCACTCGCGGAGACGCCGCACCCTAGGAGCCGGTGCCCCGCGAAGGCGCCGCACCCCCGGAGCCTGCCGTTCGCAAACCCGGCCCCCAGCACAGCCGGTCACCCCCGAAAGCGCCGCACCCCCGGAGCTTCCCGTTCGGAAACCCGGCCCTACGCACAGCCCGTCACCCCCGAAGCCGCCGCCCCCTCAGTCTCGCGGCACCCCAGAAGACCCCCGCACCATCAGCTCCCCCCGAACCGTCGCGATCCCCCCGGGCGGCGGTTCCTCGCGCCCCATCGCGATGCGTCCCGCCCGTGCCCCCGCCTCCGCGAGTGGCAGTCGGACCGTCGTCAACGCAGGCACCGCGTCGATGCTGAACGGGAGATCGTCGAAGCCGGCGACGGACACGTCGTCCGGGATGCGCAGTCCGGAGTCCCGCAGCGCGGCACACGCGCCCAGTGCGACGGAGTCGTTGGCGGCCACGACGGCCGTCAGCGACGGGTCCCGGCGGAGCAGTTCCAGCGTTGCCTCGTAGCCCGACCGGCGGTCGTAGCGGCCGTGTACCGTCCAGCGCGGGTCCTCCTCGATGCCGTGCGCGGCCAGCGCCTCACGGTGGCCCTCGAGGCGGTGCCGGGTTGTCGTCCGTTCTTCGGGTCCCGCGATGTAGCCCAGCCGCCGGTGTCCGAGGCCGATCAAGTGCTCGGTCAACTCCCGCCCGCCCCCGCGGTTGTCGAAGGTCAGCGCGATCGCCTCGGTGTCCGGGGCCGGCGGCCGGCCGCACAGGACGACCCGTGTGCCCGCGTCGCCCAGCCTCCGCAGCTTCGCGGCCACCGCCGCCGCGTGCGGCTGGTTCTCCACGGCACCGCCGGTCAGCACCACGGCCGCCGCCCGCTGCCGCTGGAGCAGGGTCAGATAGGTCAGTTCACGCTCCGGCGAACCCCCGGTGTTGCAGACGACGGCCAGCCGCTCACCCCCGGCACGTCCCCCCGGCCCCCCGATCTCCGACTGGACCGCACCCGCCATGATCCCGAAGAACGGGTCGGCGATGTCGTTGACGAGAATCCCCACCAGGTCCGAGGTCGCCGCCGCCAGCGCGCTCGCCGGGCCGTTCAGCACGTAGTCCAGCTCGTCCACGGCCCGCAGTACCCGCTCGCGGGTGGAGGCTGCCACGGGATAGTTCCCGTTCAGCACGCGCGACACCGTCGCGGGCGAGACCTGCGCGCGGGCCGCCACGTCCGCCAGGGTCACCGTCATCTCGTCGTCCTCCGGTCGCGCATCTCGTCGTACCTCTTCGTACTCGTCAGGCTTCGGCATACGTCGTCGTAGACAGGCCGGTCGCGGCCACGGTTCCCCACATGCCGAGCAGACCTTAAGGCCATCGACCCCTGTTGTTCGCCCCCTCGAACAACTCGACCTCGTTACGGTCTTGTCCAGACCCCTGGTCAGAGGCTAGCTTCTCACTAGATAGAAAGCGCTTGCTGTACGGCTCACCTCGCTCGCCTGTGACGCGAGGGGCGTACGCGGCGCACCACCGCGTACAACGCCCACGAAGGGAATGACGTGACACGCAAGACGGTGCGTATCGCCATGAACGGCGTGACCGGGCGCATGGGTTACCGCCAGCACCTGGTCCGCTCGATCCTGGCCCTCCGTGAACAGGGCGGCCTCGACCTCGGCGACGGCACCGTGCTGTGGCCGGAGCCGATCCTGGTCGGCCGCCGCGAGCACGCGCTCAGGGCGCTCGCCGAGCAGCACGGCCTGGATCCGGAATCCATCTCGACCGACGTCGACACGGTCCTCGCCGACCCGACCGTCGACATCTACTTCGACGCCCAGGTGACCTCCGCCCGCGAGGAGGCGCTCAGGAAGGCCATCGCCGCGGGCAAGCACATCTACACCGAGAAGCCGACCGCCACCGGCCTGGAGGGCGCCCTGGAGCTGGCGAAGCTCGCCGCCGACGCCGGCATCAAGCACGGCGTCGTCCAGGACAAGCTCTTCCTCCCCGGCCTGCTGAAGCTGAAGCGGCTCATCGACGGCGGCTTCTTCGGCCGGATCCTCTCCATCCGCGGCGAGTTCGGCTACTGGGTCTTCGAGGGCGACTGGCAGGCCGCCCAGCGCCCCTCCTGGAACTACCGTGCGGAGGACGGCGGCGGCATCGTCGTCGACATGTTCCCGCACTGGGAGTACGTCCTGCACGAGCTGTTCGGCCGGGTGAAGTCCGTCCAGGCCATCGCCACCACCCACATCCCGCAGCGCTGGGACGAGAACGGCAAGCCCTACGACGCCACCGCCGACGACGCCGCCTACGGCATCTTCGAACTCGACGGCGGCGCGATCGCCCAGATCAACTCCTCCTGGACCGTCCGCGTCAACCGCGATGAGCTGGTGGAGTTCCAGGTCGACGGCACGGAGGGCTCGGCCGTCGCCGGTCTGCGCAACTGCCGCGTCCAGCACCGGTCCGCCACCCCCAAGCCGGTGTGGAACCCGGACATCCCCGCCACCGAGGTCTTCCGCGACCAGTGGCAGGAGGTGCCCGACAACGCCGAGTTCGACAACGGCTTCAAGGCCCAGTGGGAGCTCTTCCTCAGGCACGTCTACGCCGACGCCCCCTACCACTGGGACCTCCTCGCCGGCGCCCGAGGCGTCCAACTCGCAGAACTGGGCCTGAAGTCCTCGGCCGAGGGCGTCCGTCTCGACGTACCGGAGATCGCGCTGTGACCATCCGACTCCCGGACGCCGAAGGCGGGTTGAGGGCGTACGAGCCCCGCCCCGAGCCCCTCGCCGTCACCCCCGGCGCCCCCTTCACCTCTCGTACGGTCTTCTCGGCGGCCCATGTCGTCGCCGACCCGTTCGCCGACGTCACCCCCGACTCGCCCGCCGCCGTCGACTGGGACGCCACCCTTGCCTTCCGCCGCCACCTGTGGTCGCACGGCCTGGGTGTCGCCGAGGCGATGGACACCGCCCAGCGGGGGATGGGGCTGGGCTGGGCGGGGGCGGCCGAGCTGATCCGGCGCAGCGCCGCCGAGGCCAGGTCGGTCGGCGGCCTCATCGCCTGCGGCGTGGGCACCGACCAGCTCCCTGTCACCGAGATCGGCTACCCGTACAACCTGGACGAGATCCGGACCGCGTACGAGGAGCAGCTCGCGGTCGTCCAGGAGGCCGGCGGGCAGGCCATCCTGATGGCCTCCCGGGCCATGGCCGCCGTCGCCAAGAGCCGCGAGGACTACCTGGAGGTCTACGGGCACCTGCTGCGTCAGGCCTCCGAGCCGGTGATCCTGCACTGGCTCGGCCCGATGTTCGACCCGGCCCTGGAGGGCTACTGGGGCTCGACCGGCCTGGACGCGGCGACGGCCACCTTCCTGGAGGTCATCGCCGCTCACCCCGACAAGGTCGACGGCGTCAAGATCTCCCTGCTGGACGCCGAGCGCGAGATCGACGTGCGCCGCAAGCTTCCCGACGGCGTCCGCTGCTACACCGGCGACGACTTCAACTACCCCGAGCTGATCGCGGGCGACGAGCAGGGCTTCAGCCACGCCCTGCTCGGCATCTTCGACCCGCTGGGGCCGCTGGCGGCCGAGGCGGTACGGGTGCTGGACACCGGGGACGCGGCCGGCTTCCGGGCGCTGCTCGACCCCACCGTCGAGCTGTCCCGCCATCTCTTCCAGGCCCCGACCCGCTTCTACAAGACGGGCGTGGTCTTCCTGGCCTGGCTCGCGGGCCACCAGTCCCACTTCACGATGGTCGGCGGCCTGCAGTCGGCCCGCTCGCTCCCGCACTTCGCCCGCGCCTACGAACTCGCCGACGGACTGGGCCTGTTCCCCGACCCGAAGCTGGCGGAGGAGCGGATGAAGAACCTGCTGAGCCTGTACGGAGTGAACCAGTGACCGGCATCGAACGCTTCAGCATCAACCAGATGACGGTCAAGCAGCTGAGCATGCCCGAACTGGCCGACGCCTGCGGCCGGTTGGGCATCCGCAACGTCGGCCTCTGGCGTGATCCGGTCCAGTCGTACGGCCTGGAGGCGACCGCCAAGCTGGTCCGCGAGGCGGGCCTGACGGTGACGACTCTGTGCCGCGGCGGCTTCTTCACGGCGATCGACCCGGGGGAGCGGGCCAAGGCCCTCGAAGACAACCGCCGAGCGATCGACGAGGCGGCCACGCTCGGCACGGACACGCTGGTCCTGGTCTCCGGCGGCCTTCCGGCCGGTTCGAAGGACCTGCACGGCGCGCGGGAGCGGATCGCCGACGCGCTGGGCGAGTTGGGGCCATACGCCGAATCTCACGGCGTACGGCTGGCTATCGAGCCGCTGCACCCGATGTACGCGGCGGACCGCTGCGTGGTCTCCACCCTCACCCAGGCCCTCGACCTCGCGGAACGCTTCCCCGCGCAGCAGGTCGGCGTCACGGTGGACACGTACCACATCTGGTGGGACGACAACGCGCCCGCGCAGATCGCCCGCGCGGGCGCCGGCGGCCGTATCCACACCTTCCAACTGGCCGACTGGACCACCCCGTTGCCGGAGGGCGTGCTGAACGGCCGCGGTCAGATCGGGGACGGCTCGATCGACATGCGGGAGTGGCAGGGGTACGTCGAGGCGGCCGGGTACACCGGGCCCATCGAGGTCGAGCTGTTCAACGACGCGCTGTGGGCCCGGGACGGGCGGGAGGTGCTGGCGGAGACGGCGGCGCGGTTCGTGGAGCACACGGCCGGGTGACAGGCGGGCGCTGTGTACGGTGCTCACTGCCGCGCCGACACCGGCAGTGAGCCGCCGTACCCCCGTGCCCCGTGCTTCCCTCGCGGTGCGACGGGTCCTCCCCCGGGCAACAGGATGTCAAGGCACAGCGCCCGGATCCTTGGCCGGGCGTGCACGGATCTTGGCGATTCCTGCACGCTTCCGTGCGATGAGCGGCGGGCTCGTCAGGTGCGGTGGCGGTAGTCCCTGGGCGCCATTCCGTACTCCCGCCGGAAGACCCGGCTGAACGCCGCCGGGTCGGTGAAGCCCCAACGGGCCGCCACCGTCTGGATGGAGCGGGCGCGCAGGCGCGGGTCGGCGAGGTCGCGGCGGCAGCGCTCCAGGCGGCGGTGGCGGATCCAGGCGGCCGGCGTCGCGCCCTCCTCGGCGAACAGCTGGTGGAGGTGGCGCACCGAGATGCCGTGGGCTGCCGCGACGCCCGCCGGGGAGAGCGACGGATCGCCGAGGTTCTGGTCGATGAAGTCCCGGATCCGGGTGTGCAGGGCGCGGCGGCGGGCCTCCGGCGTCAGCGCGTCCTCGGCGTCCAGACAGTCGCCGAACACGGACGCGAGCAGATCCGTGGTGACCGAGGCCAGCGTCGGCACATCGGCCTCGGTGAACTCGTCGGCGCGGGCCGCGATGTCGGCCAGCCAGCGGTACAGCACCCCACCCAGGCCCCGGTCCAGCGGAATCGGCTGGGCCAGCAGCCGCCGTACCGTCCGCGGCGGCAGCGGCAGCACCGCGCGCGGCATCGCGACGATCACCGTCGACGCGGTGTCCGACGACATGCAGTGCCAGGACTCGTACGGCAGGCTGCTGTCGATGAGCAGCAGGTCACCGGCGCGGAAGGCCCGGTCGTGGCCGTCCTGTGCGACGACTCCCTTGCCGTGGAGCTGGCAGTTGAACAGGTAGACCTCGGGATCGAAGCGCCGGATGAGCCGGGTCGTGCGGACGGACACCAGATGCTCGAAGGCCACCGAGGAGATCCGCACATCACCGAGCGGCAGCGTGCGCAGCGTGGCGCGGAAGTCGCCCCGGCAGTCGGTGCGCAGCAGATGGGGCATGTACGTGCGCGCGCTGATGTCCTGCCACAGCTCGAACCGCTCAGCGGCAGGCACCACCTCGGTCGTGAACTCCTGCATCAGCATCGGCGTGCACCCCCACCCGCACCGCGCGGGAAGCTCTGGGCCCTCGTCCTTCGGGCCATCGTAGGGACCCCGCGCGCGGGCGGACCGAAAAATTCTGGAGAGACCGTGCAACCCTTCCGGCAGTCCGCGGGTCGTACTTGGCATCAGGACTTCTGGAGGGGGATCTGGGGGGATCGCGGGGGTTCTGATGCGGAGGGGAAAACATGAGGGGGCCCGGTCGATGACCGGGCCTCTTCAATTCTGTTTCATCCTCACAGGGCATCCACCTCTGCCGCCGTGGGAAACGACTCCTGCGCGCCCGGCTTCGTGACGGCCGCCGCTCCGACCCGGGCCGCGTACGCCGCCGCCTCGACCAGGGACGCGCCCGCGCTCAGCTTCCAGGCCAGCGCGCCGGTGAACGCGTCACCCGCGCCCGTCGTGTCCATGGCGTTCACCTTCACGGACGGGACCCGGGTGACACCCTCGTTGGAGGCCACCAGCGCACCGTCCGCGCCCAGGGTCACGACGACCGACCGCGGGCCCTTCGCGAGCAGGATCCGCGCCCAGTCCTCGGGGGAATCCCCCACGGCGGCCGCGCCCAGGATCACCTTCGCCTCGTGCTCGTTCACGATCAACGGGTCGCAGGCGGCGAGGAGTTCGGACGGCAGGGGGCGCGGGGGTGACGGGTTCAGTACGAAGCGGCTGCCGTCCGCGAGGTTCCTCGCCACCTCCACGACCGTCTCCAGCGGAATCTCCAGCTGCGCCGAGACCACCCGGGACGCCTGGAAGAGGCTGGCCGCGACCCGTACGTCCGGTGGCGTCAGACGGGCGTTGGCGCCCGGCGAGACCACGATGCTGTTGTCCCCGGACGGGTCCACGGTGATCAGCGCCACCCCGGTCGGAGCGCCGCCGACCAGGAGACCCACCGTGTCGACGCCGGCCGCCCGCTGCGAGTCGAGCAGCAGCCGCCCGTGGTCGTCGTCGCCGACCCGGGCCAGCAGCACCGTACGGGCCCCCAGCCGGGCGGCCGCGACCGCCTGGTTCGCGCCCTTGCCGCCGGGGTGGACGGTCAGGTCGGAGCCGAGCACCGTCTCCCCGGCGGCGGGCCTCCGCTCGACGCCGATCACCAGGTCGGCGTTGGCGGAACCCACGACCAGGAGGTCGTAGTCGTACATGGAATGTCTCCCCGATTCGCCCAGGACCATCTCATCTCGAACATGGTCGCTCGCATCGTAGGTACTCCCACAGGCCGCGGTGCTCGCCACTGCGGTCTGTCGGTGCCTGCCGGTACCGTCGGATCATGGCCAGTCAGGCGGGGAGTTCTACGGGCGAGCGGCATCTCGCCGTACTTGAAGGCGTCCTGGAGCGGATCACGTATGCCAACGAGGAGAACGGCTACACGGTCGCCCGGCTCGACACCGGCCGCGGCGGCGGGGATCTGCTGACCGTCGTCGGGGCGCTGCTCGGGGCCCAGGTCGGGGAGTCGCTGCGGCTGGAGGGCCGCTGGGGCTCGCATCCGCAGTACGGCAAGCAGTTCACCGTCGAGAACTACACGACGGTCCTCCCGGCCACCGTCCAGGGCATCCGCCGCTATCTCGGCTCCGGTCTGGTCAAGGGCATCGGGCCGGTCTTCGCCGACCGGATCACCCAGCACTTCGGCCTGGACACCCTGCAGATCATCGAGGAGGAGCCCAAGCGGCTCATCGAGGTCCCCGGGCTCGGTCCCAAGCGGACCAAGAAGATCGCCGACGCCTGGGAGGAGCAGAAGGCGATCAAGGAGGTCATGCTCTTTCTGCAGACGGTGGAGGTGTCCACGTCCATCGCCGTCCGCATCTACAAGAAGTACGGCGACGCCTCGATCTCCGTGGTGAAGAACCAGCCCTATCGCCTTGCCTCCGACGTCTGGGGCATCGGCTTCCTCACCGCCGACAAGATCGCCCAGTCCGTCGGCATACCGCACGACAGCCCGGAGAGGGTCAAGGCGGGCTTGCAGTACGCGCTGTCGCAGGCCACCGACCAGGGCAACTGCTACCTCCCCGAGGAGCAGCTGATCGCCGACGCGGTGAAGCTGCTGCAGGTCGACACCGGCCTGGTCATCGAGTGCCTCGCCGAACTGGCCCAGCCGGACGAGGAATCCGGCGAGCCTGGCGTCGTACGGGAGAAGGTGCCGGGCTCGGACGGTGGAGCCGTCACCGCCGTGTACCTCGTCCCCTTCCACCGCGCCGAACTCGCCCTCTCCGCCCAGCTGTTGCGCCTCCTGCGCACCGACGAGGACCGGATGCCCGGCTTCCATGACGTGGCCTGGGACAAGGCGCTCGGCTGGCTGAAGGGGCGTACGGGCGCCGAGCTCGCCCCCGAACAGGAGGCCGCCGTCAAGCTGGCGCTGACGAAGAAGGTCGCGGTCCTCACCGGCGGGCCCGGCTGCGGCAAGTCCTTCACGGTCCGCTCGATCGTCGAACTGGCCCGCGCCAAGAAGGCGAAGGTCGTCCTCGCCGCCCCCACCGGCCGCGCCGCCAAACGCCTCGCCGAACTCACCGGCGCCGAGGCCTCCACCGTCCACCGGCTGCTGGAGCTGAAGCCCGGCGGGGACGCCGCCTACGACAAGGACCGGCCTCTGGATGCCGACCTGGTGGTGGTGGACGAGGCCTCGATGCTGGACCTCCTGCTCGCCAACAAGCTGGTGAAGGCGGTGCCCCCGGGAGCGCATCTGCTGTTCGTCGGGGACGTCGATCAGCTGCCCAGCGTCGGGGCCGGCGAGGTGCTGCGCGATCTGCTGGCCGAAGGCAGCCCGATCCCCGCCGTCCGCCTCACGCGCGTGTTCCGCCAGGCCCAGCAGTCGGGCGTGGTGACGAACGCGCACCGGATCAACTCCGGGCAGCATCCGGTCACCGACGGCATGAAGGACTTCTTCCTCTTCGTCGAGGACGACACGGAGGAGGCCGGCCGGCTCACCGTCGATGTGGCGGCACGGCGGATTCCGGCCAAGTTCGGGCTCGACCCGCGCCGTGACGTCCAGGTGCTCGCGCCCATGCACCGGGGGCCCGCGGGCGCTGGCAACCTCAACGGCCTGCTCCAGCAGGCGATCACACCCGGGCGCCCCGATCTGGCCGAGAAGCGGTTCGGCGGCCGTGTCTTCCGGGTCGGCGACAAGGTCACCCAGATTCGCAACAATTACGAGAAGGGCAAGAACGGTGTCTTCAACGGCACTGTCGGCGTGGTCACCTCGCTCGACCCGGTCGACCAGCGCCTCACGGTGCTGACCGACGAAGATGAGGAGGTTCCGTATGAATTCGACGAACTGGACGAACTGGCCCATGCCTACGCGGTGACGATTCACCGCTCGCAGGGGAGTGAATATCCGGCGGTGGTGATCCCGGTCACCACCGGGGCCTGGATGATGCTTCAGCGGAATCTGCTGTACACCGCGGTGACCCGGGCCAAGCAGCTGGTCGTCCTCGTCGGTTCGCGCAAGGCGATCGGACAGGCGGTGCGGACGGTGTCCGCGGGACGCCGCTGCACGGCCCTCGACTTCAGGCTCTCGCCGCGGCCTCTGAACGGCTGACGAGAGGCCGTGTAAAAAATGATCGATCAAATGAGTCGTTTGGGTCACACAGCACTAGCAGACGGGGAACAAGAAGGGGCAGGATGAACAGTTGGCGGCACTCAGTGCCGCCAATAGGCCCAATGGTCGACCCCGAGTGCACTCACCTGCGCCAAATGGGGGATGGTAGAGACAGTCAGGGCAACCTCGAAGATGAGGCACAACGTCGGTGAGGGAAGACGTGAGCGACAACTCTGTAGTACTGCGGTACGGCGACGGCGAGTACACCTACCCGGTGATCGACAGCACCGTCGGTGACAAGGGCTTCGACATCGGCAAGCTCCGCGCCCAGACCGGTCTGGTGACGCTGGACAGCGGTTACGGCAATACCGCCGCGTACAAATCCGCCATTACCTATCTGGACGGCGAAGCGGGCATTCTGCGGTACCGCGGCTACCCGATCGAGCAGCTGGCCGAGCGCTCCACCTTCCTGGAGGTCGCCTACCTGCTGATCAACGGCGAGCTGCCGACCGTCGACGAGCTCACCACGTTCAAGAACGACATCACGCAGCACACCCTGCTGCACGAGGACGTCAAGAACTTCTACAAGGGCTTCCCGCGCGACGCCCACCCGATGGCGATGCTGTCGTCGGTCGTCTCGGCGCTGTCGACCTTCTACCAGGACAGCCACAACCCGTTCGACGAGACGCAGCGCAACCTCTCCACGATCCGGCTGCTCGCCAAGCTCCCGACGATCGCGGCGTACGCGTACAAGAAGTCGATCGGCCACCCCTTCGTCTACCCGCGCAACGACCTCGGGTACGTCGAGAACTTCCTGCGCATGACCTTCTCGGTGCCGGCTCAGGAGTACGACCTCGACCCGGTCGTGGTCGCCGCCCTCGACAAGCTGCTGATCCTGCACGCGGACCACGAGCAGAACTGCTCGACCTCCACGGTGCGTCTGGTCGGCTCCTCGCAGGCGAACATGTTCGCCTCGATCTCCGCGGGCATCTCCGCGCTGTGGGGCCCGCTGCACGGCGGTGCCAACCAGTCCGTCCTGGAGATGCTCGAGGGCATCCAGGCCTCCGGCGGCGATGTCGACTCCTTCATCCGCAAGGTGAAGAACAAGGAGGACGGCGTCCGGCTGATGGGCTTCGGCCACCGGGTCTACAAGAACTTCGACCCGCGCGCGAAGATCATCAAGGCGGCGGCGCACGATGTCCTCTCGGCCCTCGGCAAGTCCGACGAGCTGCTGGACATCGCGCTGAAGCTGGAGGAGCACGCGCTCTCCGACGACTACTTCGTCTCGCGCAGCCTCTACCCGAACGTCGACTTCTACACCGGCCTGATCTACCGCGCCATGGGCTTCCCGACCGAGATGTTCACGGTCCTCTTCGCCCTCGGCCGCCTCCCGGGCTGGATCGCCCAGTGGCACGAAATGATCAAGGAACCCGGCTCCCGCATCGGCCGCCCGCGCCAGATCTACACGGGCGTGGTCGAGCGCGACTTCGTGCCGGTGGAGGCTCGCTGACACCTGCTGGTGAGGGGCGCCGGGTCACTGGTGCCCCGTCACTGGGGTCGTGCTCTGAGCAAAAAGCAAAAAGAAGGAAGGCGCCCTGCGCCGGTCCCCCCACGGGCCGACGATCAGGGCGCCTTCCCATGTCCCGGTGCGGATTCCCCCCACGGGATCCGGCCGGGCGTCTGTGAGAAACCAGCGCCTGAAATCGCTGTCGAGCAAACTGCCGAGGCAGTTTTTGAGTAAAACGAGCGGACTCGTCGTACTCCTGGGGTGTGCGGTCTGCCGGGACAGCGCACGATCGGGAGGGCCGCTCAAAGCTTCCCGTCTGTACGTGCCCCGGCAACGCAGCTCTGAGGAAGTCCCCCAAGACATCCTCAGATGTCAGTTGGCGCCCCCCAAGACGCTTCCCGACATCGTCAACTTAGACCTTCGAACCCCTTCGATGGTTACCTTCACATCACTGTGATCTGCGTCTCTTGCATATGTCCGTTAGATGCGCAAGAGCCCCGATTCGGTGATCGGGGCCCTATCGTAAGGAAGATGCGCGAGCCTTGTGAAGAGCTTATGTGAGGCTCGTCGCGGACTCCAGGGGGTCTCTCACCTCTACTTCCGCGTAACCAGCGGTAACTTCAGCGGAACGTCCGCAGCCGAAGGCTGTTCGTCACCACGAACACGGACGAGAAGGCCATCGCCGCCCCGGCGATCATCGGGTTCAGCAGCCCCGCCGCGGCCAGCGGCAGCGCGGCCACGTTGTAACCGAACGCCCACACAAGATTTCCCCTGATCGTGGACAGCGTCTTCCGGGACAGCCGGATCGCGTCCGCGGCCACCCGCAGATCCCCGCGCACCAGCGTCAGATCGCTCGCCTCGATCGCCGCGTCCGTCCCCGTACCCATCGCCAGCCCGAGATCGGCGGTGGCGAGCGCCGCCGCGTCGTTGACGCCGTCACCGACCATGGCGACCGTACGTCCCTCGCGCCGCAGCCGCCGTACGACCTCGACCTTGTCCTCGGGCAGCACCTCGGCGATCACCTCGTCGATCCCGACGGCCCGCGCGACCGTCTGAGCGACCGCCCGGTTGTCGCCGGTCAGCAGCACCGGCGTCAGCCCCAGCGCGCGCAGCTCGCGCACGGCCTCGGCGCTGGTCTCCTTGACGGCGTCCGCGACGGCGACGACACCGCGTGCCACTCCGTCCCAGCCGACCACGACGGCCGTACGACCGCTGCTCTCGACCTCGCCCTTCGCCCGGGCCAGCTCCTCGGGGAGACCTTCATAGAGGCGCCCCACGGCCACCTCACGGCCCTCCACGCGCCCTCGCACACCCCGCCCGGGTATGTTCTCGAAGCCCTCGGCCGACGGCAGCGGTCCGACGCGCTCCTCGGCGCCCGCGGCGACCGCCCTGGCGACGGGATGCTCGGAGGCGTGTTCCAGGGCGCCGGCGAGCCGCAGCAGCTCCTGCTCGTCGACGCCTTCGGCGACGTACACCTGCTGGAGGGTCATGCGGCCGGTGGTGACCGTTCCGGTCTTGTCCAGGACGACCGTGTCGACGCGGCGGGTGGACTCCAGGACCTCGGGGCCCTTGATGATGATGCCGAGCTGGGCGCCGCGGCCGGTGCCGACCATGAGGGCGGTCGGGGTGGCCAGGCCCAGCGCGCACGGGCAGGCGATGATCAGGACCGCGACGGCCGCGGTGAACGCGGCGACGGTGTCGCCGGTGAGGCCGAGCCAGGCGCCGAACGCGGCGACCGCGATGAGGATGACGACCGGCACGAAGACCCCGGAGACCCGGTCGGCGAGCCGCTGCACCTCGGCCTTGCCGTTCTGTGCGTCCTCCACCAGCTTGGCCATCCGGGCGAGTTGGGTGCCGGCGCCGACCCGGACGGCCTCGACGACCAGCCGCCCGCCCGCGTTGACCGTGGCGCCCGTGACCGCGTCCCCGACCGTCACATCCACCGGCACGGACTCGCCGGTCAGCATGGAGGCATCGACGGCGGAGGAGCCCTCCACGACCGTCCCGTCGGTGGCGACCTTCTCGCCGGGCCGTACGACGAACCGGTCACCGACCGCCAGCCGCGCCACCGGAATCCGCACTTCCCGCCCGTCACGCAGGACGGCGACATCCTTCGCGCCGAGTTCCATGAGCGCCCGCAGAGCGGCCCCCGCGCGGCGCTTGGAGCGGGCCTCCAGATAGCGGCCCAGCAGGATGAACGCGACGACTCCGGACGCCACTTCGAGGTAGATCGTCGACGCGCCGTCCATGCCGCCGACGGTCAGCCGGAAGCTGTCCCGCATGCCCGGCATGCCCGCGTCGCCGAAGAACAGCGCCCACAGGGACCAGCCGAACGCGGCCAGCGTGCCGAGCGACACCAGGGTGTCCATGGTGGCGGCGCCGTGCCTGAGATTCGTCCAGGCGGCCTTGTGGAAGGGCCATCCGCCCCAGGCGACGGCGGGCGCGGCGAGGGTGAGCGCGAGCCACTGCCAGTAGTCGAACTGGAGGGGCGGGACCATCGACAGCAGAATGACCGGGATCGCGAGCAGCGCGGAGACGGTGAAGCGGTGCCGGTAGGACGTGAGTTCGGGGTCCTCGGGCGGCGTCGCCTCGCTGACGGGCGCGGGCTCCTCGGCCGTATAGCCGGTCTTGACGACCGTGGCGATCAGGTCGGCGACCTCGAGGTCTGCGGGGTAGCTGACCTTGGCCTTCTCCGTCGCGAAGTTCACCGTGGCCGTCACACCGTCCATGCGGTTGAGCTTCTTCTCGACGCGGGCCGCGCAGGCGGCGCAGGTCATCCCGCCGATGAGCAGCTCGACCTCGGAGGTCGCGGCTATCGGCGCGGGAGCGGTGGAGGCGGTGGTGGTGACGGTGACGCCGGTCATGCGCTCAGGGGCTCTCGGGGTGCTCTCAGACCGTACCGACGAGTTCGAAGCCGGCCTCGTCGACGGCGGTGCGCACGGCCTCGTCGTCCAGTGCGGTCTCCGAGGTGACGGTGACCTCGCCGGTCGAGGCGACGGCCTTCACCGAGCTGACGCCGGGGAGTTCGGAGATCTCGCCGGAGACGGCGCCCTCGCAGTGTCCGCAGCTCATCCCGCTGACCTTGTACGTGGCGGTGATGCTCATGTCGTAACTCCTCGTGGAGGCATGTGAGGCTGACGGGACCCAGGGGAGCCCCATACCCACAGAGTATACCCCTAGGGGGTACCTCTCCAAGCTCAGGGAGTCGGCGTCGCGGTGAGGTCCGTGCGGCCGAGTCGGTCGCCGACCATCGGGTCCAGGTAGCGGATCAGTACGTTCTTCAATTCCTGTATGTACGCGTCGCGTTCGGCGCCTTCGTGGGCGAGCACCAGCTCCAGGCCGGCCATGTACATCCCCAGGACCACATGTGCGATGCGGGTGATGTCGGTGGCCGGGGTGTCCGGCAGGAGTGAGGAGAGTAGCCCCTCCACCCGGGAGAGCAGGGTCGCATGCAGCGCGTCGTGGTCCTCGGCGATCCGGCCGGGGACGTCGGGGCCGTGCATCAGCGCGAAGAACACGGGGTGTTCGCAGTTGAAGGCGATGAAGCGGTCGACAGCCGCACCGACGGCCTCCTCCAGCGGGGTCGCGGGGTCGATCGGCGCGAGAGCCTCGCCGTACGCCTCCCGCATCTCGTGCATGAGCCGGTCGCCCAGCTCGATCGCGATCGCTTCCTTGTTCGGGAAGAACTGGTACAGCGTGCCCGGCGAGACGCCCGCCTCACGGGCGATGGCGTTGGCGCTGGCCGCCGTGTAGCCGGTCGTGCAGAAGACATGGGCCGCGGCCTCCAGCAGCTGGGCGATGCGGCGCTCACCGCGGGCCTGGCGCCGGCGCGGCTGGTCCTTCTTCTCTTGCTTCTCCTGCTTCTCCTGGTTCTCGGGCACGCGGTTATCCCCAGTTCTCCGAACATCATTGACAAACACGAGTGATCGCTCGCATTCTGGAGTCGGAACGCGAGCGATCTCTCGTGTTTTCCAGTCTACGGTTTCCACGGTGAAGGGGACACCGCACCATGACCGAAGTCAACAGCCCGCCTCGGGTCGGAGCCTGGACCCGTTTCGTCACCGCACGACCCCGGTTATCGCTGCTCGCGGCCCTGGTGCTGACCGCCCTCGCCGTGCTGGCCGGCGGCGGTGTGGCCGACCGGCTGGGGAGCGGCGGCTGGGAGGACCCGGACGCCGAGTCGACCTACGCGACCAGGGCACTGGAGCGTGAATTCCCCGACTCCCAGCCCAACTTCCTGCTGCTCGTCGACGCGGGCCGCGCCTCGGTCGACGATCCGGCGGTCGCCGCCGAGGCCGAGCGTCTCGCCGAGCGGCTGGCAAGGGAGAAGGGCGTCATAGTCGTCGGCTCCTACTGGCAGGCCGAGCCCTCGGCGGCTGCTGCCCTGCGCGCCAAGGACGGGCACGAGGCTCTGATCGCCGCCCGGCTCACCGGCGATGAGACGGCGATGGGCGAGACCCTGGACCGCATCGTGCCCTCGTTCCGCGGCACGCACGGCCCGGTGGAGGTGAAGGTCGGCGGCATGGTCGCCGTGCGGCACGAGATGCAGACGATCATCCAGGAGGACCTGACCCGCGCCGAGGTGATCGCCCTGCCGGTGACCCTCGTCCTGCTGGTGATGGTCTTCGGCAGCGCGGTCGCGGCCCTGCTGCCGCTCGGCATCGGCATCGTCGCGATCCTGGGGACGAACGCGGTACTGCGCGGCCTCACCGAGTTCACCGACGTCTCCATCTTCGCGATGAACCTGACCACGGCCCTGGGCCTCGGACTGGCCGTGGACTACGCCCTGTTCATCGTCCGCCGCTACCGCGAGGAACTCTCCACAGGAGCCGAGCCGTTGACAGCGGTCGGCACCACACTGCGCACGGCCGGCCGCACCGTCCTCTTCTCCGCCCTCACGGTCGCGGTGTCGCTGGCGGCGATGCTGCTCTTCCCGCAGTACTTCCTGCGGTCCTTCGCCTACGCGGGTATCGCCGTGGTGCTGCTGGCCGCGGCGGCGGCGCTGATCCTGCTCCCGGCGGCGCTGATGCTGCTGGGGCACCGGGTGAACGCACTGGACCTGCGGAAGCTGTTCCGACGCGGGAGGCAGTCCAAGGTGACCGCAGCCCCCGGCACCTCTGACGAAGAAGGTTCGGCCTGGGCGCGCACCGCGTCCCTCGTCATGGGCCGCGCCCCGTTCTTCGCCCTGGGCACCACCGCCGTGCTGGTCCTCCTGGGCCTGCCGTTCCTGGGCGTGAAGTTCGGCACGGCGGACGACCGCCAACTGCCGTCCAGCGCCGAGTCCCACGTCGTGCAGCAGCACATCCGGGAGGGCTTCCCGGGCAGCCCCGGCGGCGGCCTCGAAGTACTGGCCGAGGGACGGGCGACCGAGGCGCAGTACGCCGCCTACAAGCAGCGGATCGCCGCCCTCCCCGACGTGCTGCGGGTCGAGGGCCCGCTGGTGAAGGGCGACTCGGCCTACTTCACCGTGCAGCCCGAGGGCGAGCCGGTCGACGACCCGGCCCAGCGACTCGTCGGCGAACTTCGGGAAACGGACGCCCCCTTCGACACCAAGGTGACCGGCACTGCGGCCGTCCTGGTCGATTCAAAGGACGCGATCGCCGAGCAGCTTCCCTTGGCGGCGGCCTTCATCGCCATAGTCACCCTGCTCCTGGTCTTCCTCCTCACCGGCAGCGTGCTCATCCCCATCCAGGCGGTGGTGCTCAACGCGCTCAGCCTGACGGCGATGTTCGGCGCGGTGGTCTGGATCTTCCAGGACGGCCACCTCTCCGGCCTGCTCGGCTTCACCAGCCCCGGCTCCATCGAGACCACCCTCCCGGTCCTGATGTTCTGCGTGGCCTTCGGGCTCTCCATGGACTACGGCGTCTTCCTGCTCTCCCGCATCAAGGAGGAGTACGACCACACAGGCGACCACCAACAGGCAGTCCGGCACGGCCTCCAGCGCACAGGCGGACTGATCACCGCTGCCGCCGTCATCCTGGCCGTGGTGATGGTCGCCATAGGCACCTCCCGAGTAACCAACACCAAGATGCTCGGCCTGGGCATCGCCCTGGCGGTCCTCATGGACGCCATGATCATCCGCAGCCTCCTGGTCCCAGCGGTGATGCGCCTCACGGGCAGGGCGACTTGGTGGGCACCCCGTCCGTTGCGCCGCTTGCATCAGCGGTTCGGCTTGAGCGAGGGCGATGGGGCCGGAACGGCACAGCCGGACGCGACGGAGGCAGGGGAGGAGACAGGGGACAAGGTGACAGCCCACGGTTGAGCAGTGCGCCCCGTAGGGGCGCGGGGAACTGCGCGACCAGCCACGATGATGCCGCAGACAACAACCGGCATATAGCGGCACCCACCTCGGAGGCTGAGACACATGCGCGCAGTGATGTTCGAGCGATACGGCCAACCGCCCGAGGTCAGAAATGACGCCCCCGACCCAACCCCCGCCCCCCACGGAGTGACCGTAAGAGTCGAGGCAACCGGCCTCTGCCGCAGCGACTGGCACGGCTGGCAAGGCCACGACGAGGACATCACGCTCCCCCACGTCCCGGGCCATGAACTCGCCGGTGTAGTCGAGTCGGTGGGCGACCGAGTGACCGCATGGCGCCCCGGCGACAGAGTGACCGTCCCCTTCGTCTGCGCCTGCGGCACCTGCGCCTCCTGCGCGGCGGGCGACCAGCAGGTGTGCGAACGCCAGACCCAGCCCGGCTTCACGCACTGGGGCTCGTTCGCCGAGTACGTCGCGCTGGACCACGCCGACGTCAACCTCGTCGCGGTGCCCGACGGCATGTCGTTCGCGACGGCGGCCTCGCTGGGCTGCCGGTTCGCGACGGCGTTCCGGGCGGTGGTGCAGCAGGGCAGGGTCGCGGCGGGGGAGTGGGTCGCGGTGCACGGCTGCGGGGGCGTGGGCCTGTCGGCGGTGATGATCGCGGCGGCGTCCGGAGCGAGGGTGATCGCCGTCGACGTATCCGCCCAAGCACTGGACCTGGCAAGGAAGTTCGGGGCGGCGGAGTGTGTGGACGGGATGAGGACGCCGGACACGGCGGCGGCGATCCGCGACCTTACGGGCGGCGGCGCACACCTCTCCCTGGACGCCCTCGGCGCACCCGCGACCTGCGCCGCCTCCGTGAGCGGCCTGCGCCGCCGGGGCCGGCACATCCAGGTCGGTCTGCTGCCCTCGCCCACGGGCACCACCCCCGTCCCGATGGCCCGCGCGATCGCCCTGGAACTGGAACTCCTCGGCAGCCACGGCATGGCGGCTCACACCTACCCGCCCATGCTGGAGCTGGTCCGGACAGGCGCCCTGCGCCCCGACCTCCTGGTCACCTCCACCATCACGCTGGACGCGACACCGGCGGCCCTCGCCGCGATGGGCACGGCACCGGGAGCGGGGGTGACGGTCATCGAGCCGTGGAGCTGAACGCGCCGCGCCTGCCCGGCCGCGCTTCCGGGCAGGCACGGGGCATTCAGCCTTGCCGACGGGCGGTTCAGCCCTCTCGACGGGCCGTTCAGTCGTCTCTACGGGCCCGGTTGCCCGGGCGGGAAGCGACCCACGCCCGGACGGTGTCCGCGTACCAGTAGGGTTTGCCGCCCTCCACATGGTCGGGTGGCGGCAGCAGCCCGTGCTTGCGGTAGGACCGCACGGTGTCCGGCTGCACCCGGATGTGCGCCGCGATCTCCTTGTAGGACCAGAGCCGTCGGTCGGTCATGAGGTGCACCTCCCTGCGCGCACCGCGGCGGCAGCCGGGAACGGCCGTCGGGGGTACCGGGCGCTGCGCTGGCGATCACAAAGCCTGTGCCCGGTGAACGACGCAGAGTGAGCGCGGGTCAGGGCCTGTGCACGGGGTGTGACGGATGACTCGCGAACATGCGACATGTGTGACGCAAGGGAGTCATTTGTGACACGAGGGTTGCTTGCAGCGCCCGTAAGGGGCGCGGGGCTGTATCGATTTGCGGCTCCGCCGCGTGGGCGCGAACAACCCCCACAACCCCCACAACCCGCACCCGCCCTACTCCCGCAACCCACCAGACCAGTAGGCGCCCGGCCCCACCCCGGAGGGCTACGCCCCGCAAGACCTCAAAAACGCCCGCGTCCGCACCGCAATAGGCAACGGCACATCCGCCGCACACGGATACATGTCCTGCTCCACAATCGCGAACAGATCCACATCCAGCCGCTGCGCAGCCTCCAGCACCGGCCCCAACGCCGGCACCCCGGACGGCGGTTCGCACATCACACCCCGCGCCACCGCAGGCCCGAACGGCGTCCCCTCCGCCCGTACCTCCGCCAGGATCTCCGGATCCACCTGCTTGAGATGCAGATACCCGATCCGCGAACCGTACGTCTCGATGAGCTTGACGCTGTCCCCACCGCAGTATGCGTAGTGCCCGGTGTCCAGGCACAGCGACACCAGATCGGAGTCGGTCGCGTCCAGGAACCGGACGACGTTCTCCTCGGAGTCGATGTGCGTGTCGGCGTGGGGGTGGACGACGATCTGCAGGCCGTACTCCTCCCGCACCCGACGCCCCAGCCGCTCGGTCAGAGAGGCGAGGTTCCGCCACTGCTCGGCCGTCAGAGAGCTCGGCTCCAGCACCTCACCGGTCTTGTCGTCCCGCCAGAAGGACGGGATGACGACCAGATGCTTCGCCCCCATGGCCTGCGCGAGCACCGCGTTGTCCGCGACATGCGCCCACGTCTTCTCCCACACGGCCTCACCGTGATGCAGCCCCGTGAAGACCGTCCCGGCCGACACCTTGAGGCCACGCCTCGCGGTCTCCTCGGTGAGCACGGCGGGGTCGGTCGGCAGATAGCCGTACGGGCCGAGCTCGATCCACTCGTAGCCGGACTGCGCGACCTCGTCGAGGAAGCGCTGCCAGGGAACCTGCTGCGGGTCGTCGGGGAACCACACACCCCAGGAGTCGGGCGCCGACCCGACCCGGATGCGGGACAGTGAGGACTGTGGTGACAACGAAGTCATGGCGGCCAGCTTCCGGTCGCACGGCAGGGCCTGTCAAGCTCTGGTCCGAATGTCTGGACAAAACATTGACAGGGCTCGCCATCGGGGTCTAGAAAGCCGGAGAGAGCCGATACGAAGGGAACGCGATGGCGTACGACCTGATCACCATGGGACGGATCGGCGTGGACCTCTATCCGCTGCAGACGGGTGTCCCGCTGCCGCAGGTGACGTCCTTCGGCAAGTTCCTCGGCGGCTCGGCGACGAACGTCGCGGTCGCCGCGGCCCGCCTCGGCCGCCGTACCGCCGTGATCACCCGTACCGGCGACGACCCGTTCGGCACCTACCTCCACGAGGCACTGCGGGACTTCGGCGTCGACGACCGCTGGGTCACCCCGGTCGCCGGACTGCCCACCCCCGTCACCTTCTGCGAGGTCTTCCCGCCGGACGACTTCCCGCTGTACTTCTACCGCCGCCCCAAGGCCCCTGACCTGGAGATCGACGCCCATGAGCTCGACCTCGACGCGATCCGCGACGCGAGTGTCTTCTGGGTGACCGGCACGGGCCTGAGCGAGGAGCCGAGCCGTACGGCGACCCTCGCGGCCCTCGCCCACCGGGCCAAGGCCGGCACGACGGTCTTCGACCTCGACTGGCGCCCCATGTTCTGGAGCGACCCGGACGCGGCCCGCCCCTTCTACACCGAGGCCCTGCGCCACACCACCGTCGCGGTCGGCAACCTCGACGAGGTGGAGGTCGCCACCGGCGTCCGTGAACCGCACGCCGCCGCCCGCGCCCTCCTGGACGCCGGTGTCGAACTGGCCGTCGTCAAGCAGGGCCCCAAGGGCGTCCTCGCCGTCAACAGCAAGGGCGAAAGCGCCGAAGTCCCGCCCCTGCCCGTGACCGTCCTCAACGGCCTCGGCGCCGGCGATGCCTTCGGCGGGTCCCTCTGCCATGGCCTGCTCGCAGGCTGGGACCTGGAGAAGATCATGCGGCACGCCAACGCCGCCGGTGCCATCGTCGCTTCCCGACTGGAGTGCTCGTCCGCCATGCCGACCCCCGCCGAAGTGGAAGCCGCCCTCACCGCGGGAGCCGTGCTGTGACCGTCGACATCGAGGCGCTGGTCCGCACCCGCAGCCGCCACCCCGAGGCGATCGCCGAAGCGGCCGCCCGCCGCATCCGTCGGCCGCTGCTGGGCGACTCGGGCCGGCTGATGATCGTGGCCGCCGACCATCCCGCCCGCGGCGCGCTCGGCGTCGGCGACCGCAAGTTCGCCATGGCGAACCGCGCGGATCTCCTGGAACGCCTCTGCCTGGCCCTCGCCAGACCCGGCGTCGACGGCGTCCTCGCCACCGCCGACATCCTGGACGACCTGCTGCTGCTCGGCGCCCTGGACGGCAAGGTCGTCATGGGCTCGATGAACCGCGGCGGCCTCCAGGGCGCCTCCTTCGAACTCGACGACCGCTTCACCGGCCACCGCCCCCAGGACATCGAGCGCCTCGGCTTCGACGCGGGCAAGCTGCTGCTGCGGATCGACTTCGACGACCCGGGCTCCCTCACCACCCTGGAGTCCACGGCCCGCGCGATCGACGACATGGCTGCCCGCCAACTCCCCGTGTTCGTCGAGCCGTTCATCAGCCGTCGTACGCCCGAGGGAAAGCTCCGCAACGATCTCTCCGCCGACGCCGTCACCAAGTCGATCGCCATCGCCTCCGGCCTGGGCGGCACCTCGGCGTACACCTGGCTGAAGGTCCCCGTCACCGACAACCCGGACGACATGGCCCGGGTCATGGAGACCTCCACCCTCCCCGCCGTGCTGCTGGGCGGCGATGTCGGGGACGATCAGGACGGCGCGTACGAGAAATGGCGCGGCGCCCTCCAACTGCCGACCGTCCAGGGCCTGGTGGTCGGCCGTTCGCTGCTGTACCCGGCGGACGGCGATGTGGCCGCCGCCGTGGACACCGCCGTAGGACTGCTGTGAGGGCCGCATGAGCAACGAGTTGTACGTCCCGAAGGGCGCCACCGCCGACCCGCACTACGCGCTCGACATCGACCCCAAGCTGGCCGGCTGGACCCACTCCAGTCTGCGGATCGTCGAGCTGGAGGCGGGTGGTTCGCACACCTTCACCACCGGTGACAGCGAGTGGATCGTGGTGCCGCTGAGCGGTGGTTGTACGGTGCAAGTGGAGGACGAGGTATTCCAACTCCTGGGCAGGGAGAGCGTGTTCGCGTCGGTCACCGACTTCGCGTACGCGCCCCGAGACGCCCGGGTACAGATCGCCTCCGGCGCGGGAGGCCGCTTCGCCCTGGCAGGAGCGAAGTGCGAGCGACGACTCCCCGCCCGCTACGGCCCCGCGCCGGAGGTCCCCGTCGAGCAGCGCGGCAGCGGCAACCGCACCCGCCATGTGCGCAACTTCGCCTCCGCCGACGCGTTCGAATGCGACAAGCTCATCGCGGTCGAGGTGATCACACCCGGCGGCAACTGGTCGTCGTATCCGCCGCACAAGCACGACGAGCACCGGCCCGGCGAGGAAGCGGAGCTCGAGGAGATCTACTACTTCGAGATCGACGGCCCGAACGGCTTCGGCTATCAGCGCGTATTCCCCTCCCGTGAGGGCGGATCCGACGTCCTCGCGGAGGTCCGCTCCGGAGACGCCGTCCTCGTCCCCGACGGATGGCACGGCCCGTCGATCGCCCAGCCCGGCCACGACATGTACTACCTGAACGTCATGGCGGGGCCCGGCGAGACTCGGGAGTGGCGGATCTGCTTCCACCCGGATCACACGGAGGGTTACCGATGACCTCAACGACGAGGCTGACGGTCGCGCAGGCGCTGGTGCGCTTCCTGTCCGTCCAGTACACGGAGCGGGACGGCATACGGCACCGGCTCATCGACGCCACCTGGGGCATCTTCGGCCACGGCAACGTCGCCGGGCTCGGCCAGGCGCTGCTCGAGTACGCCGATGACATGCCGTACCACCAGGGCCGCAACGAGCAGTCCATGGTGCACGCGGCGATCGGCTACGCCCGCCAGTCCAACCGCCTGTCCACGCACGCGGTGACGACCTCCATCGGCCCGGGCGCGACCAACCTGGTCACGGGCGCCGCCCTCGCCACCATCAACCACCTTCCGGTGCTGCTCCTCCCCGGCGACATCTTCGCCACCCGCCCCGCCGACCCGGTCCTCCAGCAGCTCGAAGTGCCGTACGCGGGCGACATCTCGGTCAACGACAGCCTCCGCCCGGTGTCGAGGTACTTCGACCGGATCCACCGCCCCGAGGCCCTCATCCCGGCGGCCCTGCAAGCGATGCGCGTGCTCACCGACCCGGTGGAGACCGGCGCGGTGACCCTCGCGATGCCCCAGGACGTCCAGGCCGAGGCCTACGACTGGCCGGACGAGTTCTTCGCCGAGCGCACCTGGGTCGTACGACGGCCAGGAGCGGACCCGACCGAGCTCGCCGAGGCCGTGAACGCGATCCGAGCCGCCCGGCGCCCGCTCGTCGTCGCGGGCGGCGGCGTCCACCACAGCCGTGCCGAGGAGGCGCTGGAGGAGTTCGCCCGCACCACCGGCATCCCGGTCGCCTCCACCCAGGCGGGCAAGGGCTCCCTGCGCTTCGACCACCCGCAGGACGTCGGCGCCGTCGGCCACACCGGCACCGCGACCGCCGACGAACTCGCCCGCACCGCCGACCTGGTGATCGGCGTCGGCACCCGCTACACGGACTTCACCACGGCCTCCGGCACCCTCTTCACCGGCGAGAACGTCCGCTTCCTCAACCTCAACATCGCCCCGTACGACGGCCACAAGCTCTCCGGTCTGCCGCTGATCGCGGACGCCCGCAGCGGCCTCCAGGAACTCACCCAGTCCCTGGGCATGCACGGCCACCGGGTCCCCGACGCGTACGTCACCGAGTACAGCGAGGACAAGGAGCGCTGGGAGCAGCGCGTCGACGCCTGCTTCGAGGCCGAGGAGCCCGATGTCCGGCCGACGCAGCCGCAGGTCATCGGCGCGCTGGACGCCATCGTCGACGAGTCGGACATCATCATCAACGCGGCCGGCTCGCTCCCGGGCGACCTGCACAAGCTGTGGCGGGCGCGGTCGGCGGACCAGTACCACCTGGAGTACGGCTACTCCTGCATGGGCTACGAGATCCCGGCCGCGATCGGCGTGAAGCTCGCGGCGCCCGACCGTCCCGTGTGGGCGCTGGTCGGCGACGGCACCTACCTGATGATGCCGACGGAGATCGTGACGGCCGTGCAGGAGGGCATCGCGATCAAGATGCTGCTCGTGCAGAACCACGGGTACGCGTCCATCGGCGGCCTGTCGGAGGAGACCGGCGCCGAGCGGTTCGGCACCGCCTACCGCTTCCGCGCCGGAGACGGGACGTTCTCCGGCGCCCCGCTGCCGGTGGACCTCGCCGCCAACGCCGCCAGCCTCGGCATGCGCGTGCTGCGCGCGAAGACCGTCGCCGACCTGCACGAGGCGCTCGCCGAGGCGCGGGCCGCCGACACTCCCACATGTGTCTACGTCGAGACCGAAACGGCATACACAGTGTCGGGCCCGCCTCCGGCGCAGGCCTGGTGGGATGTACCTGTGGCCGAGACCGCGACCCGTTCGTCGGCGGTGAAGGCCCGCGAGGAGTACGACCGGCACGTCAACGCCCGACGCCGCCATCTGTGAAGGAGTTCTTGGTCATGACGAAGATCGTCAACCACTGGATCGGCGGCAAGACCGTCGAAGGCGCGTCGGGTACGTACGGGCCGGTCACCGACCCTGCCACCGGCGCGGTCACCACGAAGGTCGCGTTCGCCTCGGTCGACGAGGTGGACGCGGCGGTGCAGGCCGCCAAGGAGGCCTACGTGACCTGGGGCCAGTCCTCGCTGGCCCAGCGCACCAACATCCTGTTCAAGTTCCGGGCGCTGCTCGACGCCAACCGGGACGCCATCGCCGAGCTGATCACCGCCGAGCACGGCAAGGTGCACTCCGACGCCCTCGGCGAGGTCGCGCGCGGCCTGGAGATCGTCGACCTGGCGTGCGGCATCAACGTGCAGCTGAAGGGCGAGCTGTCGACGCAGGTCGCCAGCCGCGTGGACGTCGCCTCCATCCGCCAGCCGCTGGGCGTCGTCGCGGGCATCACGCCGTTCAACTTCCCGGCGATGGTCCCGATGTGGATGTTCCCGATGGCCATCGCGTGCGGCAACACCTTCGTGCTGAAGCCGTCCGAGAAGGACCCGTCGGCGTCGATCAAGATCGCCGAGCTGCTGGCGGAAGCCGGGCTGCCGGACGGCGTGTTCAACGTCGTCCACGGCGACAAGGTGGCCGTCGACCGCCTGCTCGAGCACCCGGACGTCAAGGCCGTCTCCTTCGTCGGCTCGACCCCGATCGCCCGCTACATCCACACCACAGCCTCCGCCAACCACAAGCGCGTCCAGGCGCTCGGCGGCGCCAAGAACCACATGCTGGTCCTGCCGGACGCCGACCTGGACGCGGCGGCCGACGCCGCCGTCTCCGCCGCCTACGGTTCCGCGGGCGAGCGCTGCATGGCGATCTCCGCGGTCGTGGCGGTCGGCGCGATCGGCGACGAGCTGGTGGAGAAGATCCGCGAGCGCGCCGAGAAGATCAAGATCGGCCCCGGCAACGACCCCACCTCCGAGATGGGCCCGCTGATCACCAAGGTCCACCGCGACAAGGTGGCCTCCTACGTCGAGGGCGCGGCGGGCGAGGGCTGCGAGGTCGTCCTCGACGGCACCGGCTACACGGTCGACGGCTTCGAGGACGGCCACTGGATCGGCATCTCCCTGCTGGACAAGGTGCCGACCACCGCGAAGGCCTACCAGGACGAGATCTTCGGCCCCGTCCTGTGCGTGCTGCGTGCGGAGACGTACGACGAGGGCGTGGCCCTCATCAACGCCTCCCCCTTCGGCAACGGCACCGCGATCTTCACCCGGGACGGCGGCGCCGCCCGCCGCTTCCAGCTGGAGATCGAGGCCGGCATGGTCGGCGTGAACGTCCCGATCCCGGTCCCCGTCGGCTACCACAGCTTCGGTGGCTGGAAGGACTCGCTCTTCGGCGACCACCACATCTACGGCAACGACGGCACGCACTTCTACACCCGCGGCAAGGTCGTCACCACCCGCTGGCCCGACCCGGCCGACGCCCCGGCCGGCGTCGACCTGGGCTTCCCGCGCAACCACTGAGTGACACAGCTGAGCCCGGGCACCGCACGTGCCCGGGCTCCGTCATGTCACTGACCGTTGGCCGCCTTGAGCACCTCGGTGAGGTCACCGGTCTGCGCGGCGGGCGGCGCCGAGACGTCGGCCGTGGCGCCGAACTTCTCGAAGTCCATGGTGACCTTCATGGCGCCGGTCTCCTGCTTCAGCCGCACCGGCAGGTCCTTGTCGCCGACCCAGATGTCCATGGTCAGCGAGCCGTCGGCGCCGAGCATCGAGCTGTAGAGGGATTCGTCGTCGCCGTAGAGCTCCTTGAGCTGGCCCATCTTGTCCTTGTCGAGGACGGCCCGGTAGTGCGTCGTCCGCTGCCCGTTCACGGTCTCCGTGCCGAGGTCCTCGACGTCCTCGGCGTACTTCAGGCTCTTCATGGAGGCCGACGGGCTGCCGCCGGAGCTTCCGCTGAGCGCCTGGTCGGCGTCCTCGCCGAACACGGCCGAACCGTCGATCTTCATCCACTCCTTGCCCGCGAGGGGGCCGGAGGGCTGTGGGTCGACGTCGTAGTAGTAGTCGCCGTCCACGAACAGGCAGCGGACCTTCGGTGCGTCCGTCAGTTCCTGCATCTGCACGGCCTTGGTGTCCATCTCGACGTCGAACGCGTACCCGTCGCCCCAGGAGTACGTGCCGTCCATGGCGATCGGGGCGCCGCCGTCGATCGAGGTGGTCATCTTCACCTCGGCAGACCCGAGTTCCTCGGTCCGGTCCGCGGCCCGCGACAGCACCGCCATGATCTTGTCCGCGTTGCCGGCCGCCTTGACCGCCTGCTCCGCGGTCTCCTTCGTGGCCTCCGCGCCGCACCCGGCCGTCGCCACCAGCGCCGCCGCCGTGAACCCCACCCAGGCAGCGGTGTACTTCTGCTTCATTCGTCCCCACCCGTAGCCGTGAATCGACTGTGCACGGGGCCCTGATGAGCCCCACTGACATCAGCGCGCACAGCGGGGTGATCGTCACCGCGGCACGGACCTGATCAGGTCCCGCAGCCGCTCGACGTACAACCGCATGTTCTTGTGCGCGACATCGGTGTCCGGGTAGCGGCTCGCGAACCACAGGCCCTCGTGCAGCCGGTTGATCCATACGCACACCTGGTCGCCGTAGGACACCCGCAGCAGTCCGTACGCCGCCAGCTCGGACCAGTCCGCGGAGCGGGGCAGGTCCCGTCCGTCGACGAAGGAGACGATGGAGTACAGGTCGGGCGAGGTCGGACGGAAGTCGGAGCCGAGCAGCCGCAGCACCCGGGCGATGGGCATGCGGGCCAGGGACCGGTTGGCGTGCATCTCGGCGCGTACGGCCTTCAGGGCGGCCGGGAAGTCGAGGCCCGGCGCCAGGGGAACCTCGATCGGGGCGCCGCCCACGAACCAGCCCACGGTGTCCGACCAGTGGGACTTCACCCGGGTGTGGAAGGGCACGACCGTGCGGTAGACGGACTGCCCGCCGAGCTCCCGGACGATGAGGCCGGTGGCGGCCAGGACGCCGACGAGGCTGCCGCCGTAGGGCCGGCAGTACGCCTCGAAGGCGGCGGCGTCGTCCGCGTCCACCAGCGTCTCCCGCATCAACTTCTGGGTGGGCAGCCCGGCGTCGGGGTCCAGGCCGAGGTCGACGGGGAAGTTCGGCAGCCGGCCGTCGCAGCGGCGGATGAACTCCCGCCAGCGGGCGACGATTTCGTGGCTCTCGTCGATCCGGTCGGCGTCCGCCCGCTCGATCTCGCAGAAGTCGACATAACTGCTGACTGGATCCTGTGGAGCCGGACTGCCCTCGACGCCGGTCGCGTACAGCTCGTGGATCTCGGCCGGGATGCGCTGGATCGAGTAGGAGTCGACGTTGCTGTGGTCGAAGGCCATGTACACGCTGGTGGAGTCGTCCCGCACGACCGCCGCGTACATGAGGTTCGGCCAGCGCAGTGCGTCCGCCGTCGTGTCGAAGCGGTCCTGGAGGTGCCGGATCAGTCCGTCCGCGTCGGGGAAGTCGCCGATGTCCTCGCGGTGCAGGGACACGGCACCGGGGGCGAGGGTGAAGCGCCGTAGTGCGTCGCCGTCCGGCCGGAAGCCGCTGCGCAGCGTCTCGTGCCGGAGGGTCCAGGCCCGCAGCGCGTCCTGCAGCGCGTCCAGGTCGACCCGGCCCGGGATGTCGAAGGCCGTACCGAGCCAGGTCGGCACGAACAGGCCGTCCTCCCGCACACTTCGCGCCGTTTTGATGTGCGACTCCTGGATGTACGCCGGTGGCCGGGCGTCATCCGGCAGGCCCGCCGCCGCCTCCACGGTCGCCGGACTGAGCGTCCACTCGACGAGCCGTCCGGGCCGGACCTCGCAGCGCTGGATGTCAGTGATGCGCACAGGGCGTCTCCGTTCGCGAAGGGGGCAGACCTTCAAGGATCTGCCGGGGCGCCCCCGGAAACCCGCCGTGTCGTGATCTTTCAATTGATCGAGTGGTGCCTCGAACGGCGGTTCCTGTACCACGGTGCGCGTACCACGGGCGCGGTATGCGGGACGGTGCGTGTACGCCCCTGGGAGGTCAGGGGGTTCCGCCCAGAAGCTGTCGGGGGCCGACAGGTTGGCCGCGTACCGTTGACGCATGGATCTTCGACTGCCCGGACTGCGTGGGCCAGGGCGGCCGCGGCGGCTTCTTGCCGCCGCGGCCGCCGTTGTCGTCCTCGCCGGCGCCGGTACGTGGACGGCCGTCGCCTCCGACGACGCGCCCGCGGTGCACCGCGCCGACCGGGTCATGGCCGTGGGTGACGGGGTGCGCATCGACACCTCGTACTTCACCTCCGGCGCGGACGGCCGCCGCCCCGCCGTCCTGCTGGCGCACGGCTTCGGCGGCAGCAAGGACGACGTGCGCGAGCAGGCCGAGGACCTCGCCGCCGACGGCTACGCGGTGCTGACCTGGTCAGCCCGCGGCTTCGGCAAGTCGACCGGCAAGGTCGGCCTGAACGACCCGAAGGCCGAGGTCGCCGACGTCTCCCGGCTGATCGACTGGCTGGCCGAGCAGCCCCAGGTCCAGCTCGACAAGACCGGCGACCCGCGCGTGGGCATGGCGGGAGCCTCGTACGGCGGCGCGATCTCCCTCCTCGGCGCCGGGTACGACGACCGGGTGGACGCCATCGCCCCGGCGATCACCTACTGGAACCTCGCGGACGCGCTGTTCCCCAACGGCGTCTTCAAGAAGCTGTGGGCGGGCGTCTTCTTCAACACGGCAGGCGGCTGCGACAAGTTCGAGACGCAGCTCTGCGAGATGTACGACCGGGTCGCCGAGTCCGGCACCCCGGACGCCAAGGCACGGCAGCTGCTGGAGGAGCGCTCACCGTCGGCCGTCGGCGACCGCATCAAGGTGCCCACGCTGCTGATGCAGGGCCAGACGGACTCCCTCTTCCCGCTCGGCCAGGCCGACGCGGCCGCGAAGGCGATCCGTGCCAACGGCGCACCCGTCGACGTCGACTGGATCTCGGGCGGCCATGACGGCGGCGACCTGGAGGAGAGCCGGCTCAACGCCCGCGTGGACTCCTGGTTCGACCGCTACCTCAAGGACGACAAGAGCGCCGACACCGGCCCCGCCTTCCGCATCACCCGCACCGGCGGCGTCGACTCCACCGACGGCGAGGCCACGCTGCGCGGAGCCAGCTCCGACACCTACCCGGGCCTGGAGAGCGGCCAGAAGTCCCTCGCCCTGACCGGCCGCGAGCAGACCTTCGACAACCCGGCCGGCGCCAACCCGCCCGCCATCTCCGCCCTGCCCGGCCTCGGCGGCGGACTCGCCCAGCTCTCCTCGCTCGGCGTCGGCATCTCGCTGGACTTCCCCGGCCAGTACGCCGCCTTCGAGTCGGCCCCCGTCGGCGACGACCTCCGCATCACCGGATCGCCGACGGCCACCGTCCACGTCAAGTCCACCAGCGACGACGCCGTCCTCTTCGGCAAGGTGTACGACGTCGGCCCCGACGGCACCCAGCAGGTGCTGCCGTCCCAGCTGGTGACGCCTCTGAGGGTGGCGGACGCGAAGGCCGGCAAGGACGTCACGATCACGCTGCCCGCCATCGACCACAACGTCGACAAGGGCCACCGGCTGCGCCTGGTCCTCTCCTCCACGGACCTCGGCTACGCCTCGCCGGCGGCCCCGGCGACGTACACCGTCTCCCTGAAGGGCGACCTGTCGGTGCCCACGGCCTCCGGCGTGAGCACCGCGGCGGCCCCGCTGCCGTCCTGGGTGTGGTGGCTGCCGCTCGCAGGCGCCGTCATCGCGCTGGCCCTGCTGCTGACCGCCCGCCGCCGCACCGCGTCCGTGCCGCCGGACCCCGCACTCGCCGAAGTGCCGCTTCAGATCACGGACTTGAGCAAGCGGTACGCGAAGTCGTCCGACCGTTACGCGGTCAAGGACCTGTCCTTCCGCGTCGAGAAGGGCCAGGTGCTGGGCCTCCTCGGACCGAACGGCGCGGGCAAGACCACGACCCTGCGCATGCTGATGGGCCTGATCACCCCGGACGGCGGCGAGATCCGGGTCTTCGGCCACGCCATCCGGCCGGGCTCCCCGGTGCTGTCCCGGGTCGGCGCCTTCGTCGAGGGCGCGGGCTTCCTGCCGCATCTGTCCGGCCGGGAGAACCTGGAGCTGTACTGGGCCGCGACCGGCCGCCCCGCCGGGGACGCGCACATCGAGGAGGCCCTGGAGATCGCGGGCCTCGGCGACGCCCTCGCCCGCGCGGTGCGCACCTACTCGCAGGGCATGCGCCAGCGCCTCGCCATCGCGCAGGCCATGCTCGGTCTGCCGGACCTGCTCATCCTCGACGAACCGACCAACGGCCTAGACCCGCCGCAGATCCGCGAGATGCGCGAGGTGCTGATCCGGTACGCCGCCGCCGGACGCACCGTGATCGTCTCCAGCCATCTGCTGGCGGAGGTCGAGCAGTCCTGCACCCACCTCGTGGTGATGGACCGGGGCAGACTCGTGCAGGCGGGCCAGGTCGGGGAGATCATCGGCTCCGGCGACACCCTCCTCGTCGGCACCGGTACGCCCGTGGAGGGCCCCGTCGTGGAGAAGGTCGCGGCGCTGCCGGGCGTCACCTCGGCCGTGTCCACCGACGACGGGCTGCTGATCAGGCTCGACGGTGACGGCACACCACAACGCCTGGTCGCCGAACTCGTCCGCCTCGACATCCCCGTCCAGTCGGTCGGCCCGCACCGCCGCCTCGAAGACGCCTTCCTCACCCTGATCGGAGGCTCCGCATGAGCACGCTCACCGAGGGAACCGGCCGCTCCGAAGAGACCGGCCGCCCCGAGCCGCTCGTCGAGCGCGCCGAAACGGCGTCCGGCTACCGCGCGGGCCGCACCCTGCCGCTCCGCGTCGAGCTGCTCCGCCAGCTCAAGCGGCGCCGCACGCTGGTCATGTTCGCGATCCTCGCCGTCCTGCCGTTCGTGCTCGTCGTCGCCTTCGCGATCGGCGGCGAGCCGGACAGCGGCGGTGGCGAGCGGATCACGCTGCTGGACACGGCCACGCAGTCCGCCGCCAACTTCGCCGCGGTGAACCTGTTCGTGTCCGCGGGCTTCCTGCTGGTGATCCCGGTCGCCCTGTTCTGCGGGGACACGGTCGCCTCGGAGGCCGGCTGGTCCTCCCTGCGCTATCTGCTCGCCGCACCCGTGCCCCGCGCCCGGCTGCTGTGGTCCAAGCTCGTGGTCGGCCTCGGCCTCAGCCTCGCCGCGATGATCGTGCTGCCCCTGGTCGCGCTGGCCGTCGGCCTCGCCGCCTACGGCTGGGGCCCGCTGCAGCTCCCGACCGGCGGCGCGGTGGACGCGGGCACGGCGGCCCAGCGGCTCGTGGTGGTCGTGGGGTTCATCTTCGTCTCCCAACTGGTCACCGCCGGGCTCGCGTTCTGGCTGTCCACCAAGACGGACGCGCCCCTCGGGGCGGTGGGCGGCGCGGTCGGCCTGACCATCGTCGGCAACGTCCTCGACCAGGTGACCGCCCTCGGCGACTGGCGGCACTTCCTGCCCGCGCACTGGAACTACGCCTGGGCCGACGCCGTCCAGCCGAACCCCGAGTGGTCCAGCATGATCCAGGGCTGCGCGATTTCCGTAACGTACGCGCTCGTGCTGTTCGCGCTGGCCTTCCGCGGTTTCGCCCGCAAGGACATCGTGTCGTAGGTCACCGGAGGATCACCCACCGGTCTCGACGGGCCTGCTCCGTGCCCTCATCGAGACGCTTCCGCAACGCCCCGTCACGCACGTTTCGGCCCCCTTCGCCGTCACAGTCACAGACGTCGACCGACAAAGGGGGCACGGATGTTGAAGCGGTACGGCATACGGCGGCTGCTGCTCACGCTCACCGCGGCGAGCGGCCTGCTGCTCACGGCCTGCGGCGGGGGTGACACCGGTAACGGCGACAGCTCGAACGCCGCGCAGGACAAGGGCTTCCCGGCACCTGCGCCGCGCGCACCCGACGGCGGCGGGGCGACGGGCGAGCAGCGGGACGGCACCGACGAATCCCGTGAGTTCGCCCCCGAACCCGACTACCTCTCGACCTTCGCCCTCGACGTCGACACCGCCTCCTACGGCTACGCCCGCCGCACCCTCGCCGAGGGCCGGCTGCCCGACCCATCGACGGTCCGCCCGGAGGAGTTCGTCAACAGCTTCCGCCAGGACTACGACCGCCCCGACGGCGACGGCTTCTCCGTCACCGTCGACGGCGCCCGCACCGCCGCGGACGACTGGTCCCTGGTCCGGGTCGGCCTCGCCACCCGGTCCGCCGAGGACGAGGGAGAACGGCCGCCCGCCGCCCTCACCTTCGTCATCGACATCTCCGGCTCCATGGCCGAACCCGGCCGTCTCGACCTCGCCAAGGACTCCCTCGGCGTGATGACGGACCAGCTGCGCGACGACGACTCGGTCGCGATCGTCACCTTCAGCGACGAGGCCGAGGAGGTGCTGCCGATGACCCGCCTCGACGACAACCGCGGCGAGGTCCACGACGCCATCGACAGCCTGGAGCCCACCGACTCGACCAACCTCGGCGCGGGCGTCGACACCGGCTACGAGACCGCGGAGGACGGCCTGCGCGAAGGCGCCACCAACCGCGTCGTCCTCGTCTCCGACGCCCTCGCCAACACCGGCGACACCGACGCGGAGACCATCCTCGAACGCATCGCGACCGAACGCCGCGAGCACGGCATCACCCTCTTCGGCGTCGGCTTGGGCAGCGACTACGGCGACGCCCTGATGGAACAGCTCGCCGACAACGGCGACGGCCACACGGTCTACGTCTCGGACGACGAGGAAGCCCGCAAGGTGTTCGTGGAGCAACTCCCGCAGAACATCGACCTCACCGCCCGCGACGCCAAGGCCCAGGTCGCCTTCGACCCCGAGACGGTCGCCGAGTACCGCCTGGTCGGCTACGACAACCGCCAGGTCGCCGACGAAGACTTCCGGGACGACCGCGTCGACGGCGGCGAGGTCGGCCCCGGCCACACCGTCACCGCCCTCTACGCCGTCCGCGTCAAGCCCGGCGCCGACGGCCACCTCGCCACGGCGAGCGTCCGCTGGCTCGACCCCGAATCCCGCGACCCGCACGAGGAGTCCGGCCAGCTGGAGACCGGCTCCCTCGAGGACTCCCTGAGCGAAGCCGCGCCGCGCCTCCAGGTCACCGCGACGGCCGCCTATTTCGCCGACGCCCTCGACGGCGACGACTCCCTTCCGGGCGCCCCGACCCTCGCCGGACTGGCCGACTACTCCGCCGAGTTGGCGACCAGGACCGAGGACGAGGAGGTCCGCCGCCTCGCCGACACCATCGACCGGGCGAGTGACCTCACCGGTCAGGACTGAGGCCCGCCCCCGCACACCGAGGGCACGGCCCGCTGAAGCCCCTTCAGGTGCAGGACGTCCAGCTCATGGCGGTACGCCGACCAGGTGCTCGCGAGGTACAGCCTCGGCTCGCACGACGGCGACGTCCGCAGCCGCTGTGTGTCCTTCAGGGCGGTCAGCAACTCGGTGGTGATGCGGTCGAGTTGCGGACGCACCTCCGTGGCCAGGTCGGGGCGCTCGGTGGGCCGCTCCTCGGGATGCGCGTCCCAGCGTCCGTACAGCCCGCGCTGCACCAGCTTGTTCGCCTCGATCTGGTCCCGGAACACGGCCCGCACGGCCGCCGGGTCCAGCCCGAGCCCGCTCGCCCGGGCGGCGACGTCGTCCAGGATCTGCTGCTCGCGCACCGGGTCGTCGATCGGCTTGTCGGTGCCGTACTTGGCGGCTGCCACCTTGTCGGCGAGCAGCAGCCGCTCGGCGAACAGGTCGGTCAGCGGGATGAGTCCGGGGGCGACGGAGGCCGCCTGCGGGGGAGTCGAGGTGTGCGCGGCGGCCGATGGGGCGCCGGAGAGGGACACGGCCGCGGCGGCGCATACGGCCACCAGGGCGGACCGGAGACGTCGGGAGTGCACGGGGGTTTCCTTCCGGTGGGGGGCGGTCGTACAGCAACGTACAGACGCACACACCATCACTACGCCCCGACCCATTGACCTTTCGTTACGCGCGAGTAAGTTGACTCCGCGGTAAGTCCGACTGGCACCGGGAGCCGACATGGGCGTACGCAAGGACCTGAAGCGGGCGAAGCAGCGCACCGACCTGGCCGCGCGCACCAAGGTCGAGCTGATCAGGGACGAGTCGGGCGCGGTGCGCGAGGCTCGTACCGCCCCACTCGCGCCGCGCGTCACCACCGGCAGCACGGCCGACCTGCCGTTCACCAACGCCGCGGAGGCTCCCGACGCGGTGGTCCTGCGCCGCGAGCGCCACGGCAGCTGGCAGCCCGTCACGGCCGCCGCCTTCGCCGCCGAAGTCACCGCCGTAGCCAAGGGATTGATCGCCGCCGGCCTCGAACCGGGCGGCCGGGTCGCCCTGATGTCCCGCACCCGCTACGAGTGGACGGTCCTGGACTTCGCGATCTGGGCGGCCGGCGGCCAGACCGTCCCGATCTACGCCACCTCCTCGGCCGAGCAGGTCGAGTGGATCGTCCGCGACTCGGGCACCCGTCTCGTCGTCACGGAGACGGCGGAGAACGCCGAGACGGTGACCACCGGCACGGCCCGCCACCCCGAACCCCCGCGCATCTGGCAGCTCGACGCCGACGCACTCACCCAACTCACCACCCTCGGCCGGGACATCCCCGACGAGGAGGTCACCAAGCGCCGTACGGCCCTGACCCCCGACACGGTCGCCACGGTCTGCTACACCTCCGGCACCACCGGAAAGCCGAAAGGCTGCGTCCTCACGCACGCAAACCTCCATGCCGAGGCCGCCAACACGGTAGAGCTGCTCCACCCCCTCTTCAAGGAGGTCACCCGCCAAACAGCCTCCACCCTCCTCTTCCTCCCGCTCGCCCACATCCTCGGCCGCACGCTCCAGATTGCCTGTCTGATGGCCCGTATCGAGATCGGCCACTGCCCGAGCATCAAGCCCGACGAACTCCGCCCCGCACTCAAGGAGTTCCGGCCCACCTTCCTCGTCGGCGTCCCGTATCTCTTCGAGAAGATCCACGACACCGGTCGCGCCACCGCCGAGAAGATCGGCCGCGGCGCCTCCTTCGACCGCGCCGACCGCATCGGCGTCCGCTTCGGCGAGGCGTACCTGAACAAGTTCCTCGGCACCGGCAAGGGCCCGGGCCCCGCCCTCTACGCCGCCTGGGCCCTGTACGACCTGTTGGTCTACCGCCGGGTCCGCAAGGAACTCGGCGGCCGGATGAGGTACGCCATCAGCGGCGGCTCCCCGCTCGACCGCAACCTCAACCTGTTCTTCTACGCCGCCGGGATCATCGTCTACGAGGGCTACGGCCTGACCGAGACCACCGCCGCCGCCACCATCGTCCCGCCCCTCAAGCCCCGCCCCGGCACGGTCGGCCTCCCGGTCCCCGGCACGGCCATCCGTATCGCCGACGACGGCGAGGTGCTCATCAAGGGCGGCATCGTCTTCGGCTCGTACTGGAACAACCCGGCCGCCACCGACGCCGTACTCACCGACGACTGGTTCGCCACCGGCGACCTGGGCGCCCTCGACGACGACGGCTATCTCACCATCACCGGCCGCAAGAAGGACATCATCGTCACCTCCGGCGGCAAGAACGTCTCCCCGGCCGTCCTGGAGGACCGGCTCCGCAGCCGCCCGCCCATCGGCCAGTGCCTCGTCGTCGGCGACAACCGCCCCTTCGTCGCCGCCCTGATCACCCTCGACCCCGACGCGGTCGCCCACTGGCTGTCCGTCCGCAAGCTGCCCGCCGACACCCCGCTGTCCGAGGTCGTACGGGACCCGCGGATGCGCGCGCAGGTGCAGAAGGCCGTGGACTACGCCAACGAGGCCGTCTCCCGCGCCGAGTCGATCCGCACCTTCGCCCTGGTCGAGGGCGAGTTCACCGAGGACAACGGCATGCTCACCCCGTCCCTGAAGGTGAAACGCCATGCGGTGACGGCGGCGTACGCGGACGAGATCGAGGCGCTGTACGGCGGGTGAGCCCACCGGGCACGGACGGGCAACCGGGTGAATTACCTGGCAAATTGCACATATCAGTTTCTTTAGGTCTCCACATCTCGTTCACAGTTGGCAGGTCGTGGCGCATACGAGCGCGCGGCAGCGCGGTCCTGCGACGACCGGCTTCGCCCCTGAGAGGAAGACAACGAGAGTGCGACAGACCCTCAGCAAGGGATTGATCGTGGCCGTCACCGCCACGACAAGCGCCCTGTCCCTGTACGGCACCTGGGCCTTCGCGACACCCGGCAAGCTCGGGACCGCGGCCCAGTCCCCGGCCGTACTGTCCGGCAACACGGCTCGGTGGGACACCGAGGACGGCCTGGACGGCCTGAACGGCCTGGACGAAAAGCTGAACAACCTGGACGAGCGGCTGGACCAACTGCGGGTCCCGCAGCCGTGGTTCGAAAACGGCACCTTCGGCTACGACACCGACACCGACACCGACACCGAGGACACGTCCGGACACCACTCCGAGCAGCCGTCCGGACATGGCAGTGAGGTCCCGTCCGGGTACGGCAGCGAGGTCCCCTCTGGATACGGCCGTGAGGAGCCGCCCGGTTACGGTCCGGAAGGGCCGCCCAGCTATGGCCGCGAGGAGCCGAGCGAGAAGCCGACCTGCGAGTGCCACAGCCACCACCCCGAGCCGACCCCCACACCGACCAAGACGGTCACGCCGCCGCCCCACAAGCCGACCACGCCACCGCCCTCCCACAAGCCGACGCCCACCCCGTCGAAGACACCGCCGGCGAAGCCGCACCACCCGCAGATGCCCGAAACCGGCGCTGAGGGCATCATCGCGGCCACGGCAGCCGGCGGAGCACTCCTGGCAGCCGGAACGGTCCTGTACCGACGAGGCCGGGCAGGAACCCACCGGTAGTACAGCGCCGGTAAGGGGCGCGGGGAACTGCGCGACCAGCCACAACGGCGCCGCAGATAACCGACGACACATCGCGGCACTACCAGCGGAGCGCTCACGTGTTCTGCGTGAACTTCCACGCATCCGCGACGATCTCCGCGAGATCCGCCCGGGACGGGCTCCACCCGAGCCTGTCCCGGGCAGCCCCTGCGGACGCCACCAGCACCGCCGGGTCGCCGCCGCGCCGGGCCGTGACGACCTCGGGGATCGGGTGCCCGGTGACCTGCCGGACGGTCTCGATGACCTCACGGACGGAGAAGCCGTTGCCGTTACCGAGGTTGCAGATCAGGTGTTCACCGGGCCGCGCGGCCTTCACGGCCAGCAGGTGGGCCTCGGCCAGGTCGGCGACGTGGATGTAGTCGCGGACGCAGGTGCCGTCCGGCGTCGGGTAGTCGTCGCCGTGGATGGAGACGGCGTCCCGCTTGCCCAGGGCGACCTGGAGCGCCAGCGGGATGAGGTGCGACTCGGGGTCGTGCCGCTCGCCCTGGTTGCCGTATGCGCCGGCCACGTTGAAGTAGCGCAGGGAGACCGCGGCCAGGCCGTGCGCCGCCGCCTCACCGGTGATCATGTGGTCGACGGCGAGCTTCGAGGCGCCGTAGGGGTTGGTCGGCCTGGTCGGCGCGGTCTCCACGATCGGGACCTGCTCGGGCTCGCCGTAGGTGGCCGCGGTCGAAGAGAAGACCAGCTTGCGCACGCCCGCCGAGCGCATCGCCTCCAACAGGGCCATGCTGCCGGCGACGTTGTTGTCCCAGTACTTCTCGGGCAGTACGACCGACTCGCCGACCAGCGCGCACGCGGCGAAGTGCAACACCACGTCGTACGACGAGTCGAGCCACTTGGCGGCGTCCTTGATGTCGCCCTCGATGAAGGTGATGCCACTCGGGATGCCTTCACGGAAGCCGGTCGAGAGATTGTCCAGCACGGTGACCTCGTGACCGGCCTCCAGCAGATGCTGCGCGACGACCCCACCGACATAGCCCGCTCCACCGGTGACCAGACACTTCCCGCTCATGGACTCGCTCCCTTTCATCGCCGACGATTCGTCGTCGAACAGTGCATCCAGCCGGGGCGTGCTTTGCACGCGTGCCGCGAGTTCCTGGGTATTCCTCACTCTCGCGGGCTAGTGAGGGGGCGCACTTCTCATGAATCCGTAAGGTCTTGGCTATATGTGACTGAATGTCAGGAGATAGGGGGGCGGAGCATGAGGAGTGAGTATGGGCCTTAAGCGCCCCCGGGCCGTCGGCTGGTGGCTGATGTTCATCGCGGCGGGAACGGCCGCATCGATCGCATCGGTCGCCTTGTCGACCTCGGAACCGCCTGTGTCGGCACAGCACTCGCCGACGGGGAAGGTCTATCGCGCTCCCGCATACGGCGCATACGTCCACTACGACGGCGCCACCGCGACGGAGCGGATGAAGGAACTCAGCAAGTGGCTGAACGGTTACGAGCTGCGTGTCGGACGCACGTATCTGCCGGGGGACTTGTGGAGCAATATCGAGGGCGCCCATGGATTCCTGGACAAGTGGGCCGAGTGGCGCCGGGCTAAGGACGACCGGCTCTTCGTGCTCAATGTGCCGATGCAGGAGCGCAACGAGGAGGGGCTCTCCGACGCCGAGGTCAGACAGCTTCTGCGGCGCGGCGCGGCCGGCGAGTTCGACAAGCACTTCAAGGTCCTGGCGACCCGGCTGGTCGAACTGGGGGTGCCGGACACGATTCTGGTGCCGGGCTGGGAGATGAACGGCATCTCGTACACCCATCGCTGCGGCCCTGATCCGGTGAGCTGGAAGCTGTACTGGCGGCGGATCGTCAACGTGATGCGTTCCGTGCCGGGGCAGAAATTCAGATTCGACTTCACTCCGAACCGGGGAATGGACGACATTCCATGGACCGCGTGCTATCCCGGTGACAAGTTCGTGGACATCATCGGCATGGACTCCTACGACCATCCGGAGGGGATGTCGTTCGACGAGGAGATCTCAGAGCCTTACGGCCTTCAGCACCAAGTGGATTTCGCGAAGGCTCACGGTAAGGAGATCTCGTACCCCGAGTGGGGGCTGTCCCAAAACGGTGACAACGCGACCTACGTGCTGAGGATGCTCGCGTGGATGGATCAGCACAAACCGCTGTACGCCACGTTCTCGGACTACTGCCCGTACGGTCTGTGGCAGTGCTCCAAGCACCCCTACTCAGCCGCCCTGGTCCGTGTGTGGCTGGCCGCGCAAGTCGACCCGCGGCGGGGATCGCCCATTGTCTCGTGGCCAGAGCCCACGCCCACGGCGTCCGCGTCGGCCCCGCCGGACGAATGAGGGCCTGTGCCACAGCTGTGGCACAGGCCCCGAAGGCGAACGAATTGACTCCCGGGCGCCGGCCCGGGAATCCGTCAATGGCCGTACACGGTCCGCAACATCGTCCGTTGCCGCTCCGGACTGTGCTCGACGAGCAGCTCGGCCATCCTCTCCTCGGCACCCTTGCTGGGACCGTCCTTCAGCAGGGCGACGGCCGCAGCGGCCAGTTCTGCCGGTGTGTCGACCAGGCCGGGCAGGCCCAGGGACTCCAGCGCCGGGATACGCCGGGCCACGACGGGCCGCCCCAGTCCGACCGCTTCCAGGAGCGTCATCGGTGCTCCCTCCCACAACGCGGTGTGCGCGTACACGTCGGCCTGAGCGAGCAGTCGTTGAAGGTCATGGTGGTCAAGCCAGCCGGTGACCGTGACACCGGCCCGTTCCAGCCGTTCCCGGTGGGCGGGTTCCCCGTCGCCGAGCCAGACCCAGTTGCTCGACGGCATCAGCTGCTTCCCCCGGGCCGCCGCGTCGGCGAAGAACGCGGGGTCCTTCTGTGTGCACAGTCTTCCGACCGCGGCGACGGTCGGCGATGGCAGGCCGGCGTCGCTTGTGCCCGGGCTTGACCGAGGGCGCACCACATTGGGCACGTAGACGGTTCGCTGCCGCTTTCGGAGCAACCGGGCAAGTTCGGTTTCCCGAGGGCTGGAGCCCGCCGCGATGCCTGTACGGCGGGACAGCACGCACTCGGCCACCCACACCGCCGCCGATGCGGCCCAGGAGAGGTCGCTGCGCTCCATCGCGAAGCCGTGCGGGGTGTAGACGATGCGCCGCGTCGGCACGGAGGCGGCGAGGCGCACATATCCTCCGGCCAAGGAGGAGTGGGCGTGGACGACGTCCGGCCGCAGCTCCCGGAACAGTCGTCCCACTTCGCGGACCCGTGCCAGGTGGCCGGGCGGCATCCGCCAGACCCCGTCGAAGGCTGTCTCCTCGTCGGCGACCTGGTAGCCCTCCCGATCACCCTTCAGCAGCAGGTGCCGCGCCTCCGGAAGGGCCCGTACGTAGTCGTAGACGATCGCTTGCACACCGCCCTGCCACGCCTCCGCTACGTGCAGGACGGTCTGCCGCCCGTCCGCCTGTGGCGCCATGCCCGGGTCACCACGCATGGCGCGTCCTGAGGACGGCGGGCAGCGTGCGCAGGAGGATCGACACATCGAGCCGCAGGCGCCAGTCGTCTACGTACTGCAGGTCGAGCTGGATCGCCTTCTCGGCCGTGATGGTCGAGCGGCCCGAGACCTGCCACAGTCCCGTCAGCCCCGGTTTGACGGACACCCGCTTGGTCCGGTCCTCCGGGCTCAGCCTCATGTGCTCACCGCCCGGGCAGGGGCGCGGTCCCACAAGCGACATGTCGCCGCGCAGTACGTTGACCAACTGAGGGAGTTCGTCCAGTGAGGCTTTGCGCAGGAGGCGGCCGACCGCTGTGATGCGGGGATCGTGCCGTGGCTTGGCCAGGAAGGGGTCGACGACCATGATCCTGGCGCGCCCGTCGGCCTGCGCCACGTCCACCGGACGCTCGGACGCGTGGCGGTGCATGGTGCGGAACTTCAGCATCGTGAACGGCCGTTCCCCGAGACCGACCCGAGTCTGCCTGAAGATCACGGGCCCGGAACTGCTCAGGGCCACGGCGAGGCCGATGACCAGCATCAGCGGCAGAAAGACGATCAGCAGGACCGCGGAGAGCACGATGTCGAGCATGCGCTTGGCGCGGGAGCCGGCGCAGCGCGGACGGGGTGTGCCGATGAGTGGTGGCCGCGGCGTCGCCGCCGAGCTCTCCACCTCGTTCAGCACGGGGGCTACTCCTTCCAAGGCACTACTCCTCCCGAGACAGGAAAATGCGACGTTCGAGACGTTCGAAAATGGGTGCGACGGCGCGAGATCGGCGTCACACAGGGGCGAGTTGGCCCACGCTCGCGTGAGCGCCCGTGCCCGCGCGGAACTCCGCGATGTAGTCGCGCAGGGCGATCCTGGGCTCCCAACCCAGCGCCCGTGCCCGGGAGTTGTCGGCCCGGCCCCGAGTCCGTTCGCCACGGCGGGCGGGTACGAACTCGATCGGCGCTCCGAACATCCGGGCCACGTCGATCACCCGGTGCTCCTCGCCCCGGCCCAGCAGATATCCGTCGCCGGACCCCTTGGCCGCGCAGATGAGAATGCCCTCGACGATGTCGTCGACGTGCGTGAAGTCCCTGCTCTGCGTGCCGGGTTCGACCACGGTGAGGGGGCGCCCGAGGCGGTACTGCTCCTCGAAGATGCCGATCACTGTTGCGTAGGTGCCGGTCGAGATCTGGCCCGGGCCGTAGACGTTGTAGAAGTACGTGATGACGTAGTCGAGCCCGAACCAGTCGCCGTAGTTGCGCAGGTACTCGACATTCTTCGCTTTGGTCCAGGCGTACGGGTTGAGGTGCTCGTCGCGGCCGCCGTTGCCGAACTTGGAGCTGGAGCCCGCGTAGACCAGGCGGGCCTCGTGCTCCTGGCACAGCGACACCACTTCCTTGGTGCCGAGCAGGTTGAACTCCCAGACCCGGTCGGGCTCGTCGAAGGACTGGGGGATGCGGGAGTACTCGCCGAGGTGGTGGACCGTGCCGATGCGGCCGAGGCCGTGCCTGGCCCAGATCTTGGCGATGTCGGTGGTGCAGCCCTCCAGGTACCGGACGCGGTCGTCCTGGACGTGGTTGTCGCGGCTGCCGGTGAAGTAGTTGTCGACGGAGACGATGCGGGTGCCGGGCGCCTTGGTCAGGAGCTTCCGGATCAGATGGCTGCCGATGAAGCCGGCGCCCCCGGTGACGAGGGTGAGGCCGTCGCGGTCGTCAGACATGGGCCATCTCCTCGTGGTGGGCGGACTCCAGACGGGGCTCGCCGGCGGGCGCGTGGACGGTGCCGGTGCGGCGGCGGTGTCCGATGCCGCGGCCGATGGCCTGGTAGGTCCAGCCGGCCTGCCGCCAGGCTGCGGGGTCGAGGCAGTTCCGCCCGTCGAGCACCCGGGGGACCGAGACGACCTTGCCCAGGACGGCGGGGTCCGCGTCCCGGAACTCGGCCCACTCCGTGAGGACGCACACCAGGTCGGCCCCGGCCCCGGCGGCCTCGAGGTCGTCCGCGTAGTCGAGCAGGGGTTCGGCGCGCCTGGCGTTGTCCGTGCCCATGGGGTCGTAGACACGCACCCGCGCCCCGGCCGCGCGAAGTGCCGAGGCGACGGCGAGGGCGGGCGAGTCGCGGACGTCGTCGGAGTCCGGTTTGAAGGTGGCGCCGAGTACGGCGACGGTGTGGCCGGTCAGATCGGGGTGCGAGCCTGCGGGGGTGCCGCCGAGCATGGTGGCGGCGAGCTCGACGGTCCTGGCCCGGCTGCGCTGGTTGATCATGTCGACCTCGTGCAGCAGGCGCGGTGCGCCCACGGCGCCGAGCTCGCTCGCCCGGTGCTGGAAGGCCCGGATGTCCTTGCCCAGACAGCCGCCGCCGAATCCGACCCCCGCACGCAGGAAGGCCGGGCCGATCCGCGGGTCGTGGCCCAGGGCCTCGGCGAGCTCGGTGACGTCGGCGCCGGCTGTGTCGCACACCTCGGCCATGGCGTTGATGAACGAGATCTTGGTGGCGAGGAAGGAGTTGGCGGCGACCTTCACCAGCTCGGCGGTGGCGAAGTCCGTGATGAGCAGCGGCAGTTCGCGCCCTTCGTGCTCGGCGAGCCGGTAGAGGCCCTCATGTGCGGCGTGCAGCCGCGCCAGTACGCTCTCGTCGCGTACGCCGAACACGATCCGGCTGGGACGCAGGACGTCCTCGACGGCACGTCCCTCCTGGAGGAACTCCGGGCTCCAGGACACGTCGACCGCGAGGCCTTCGGGGGCGTGTTCCCGCGCCAGCCGCTCGACGTGCTCGGCGGTACCCACGGGGACCGTCGACTTGCCGACGATGAGCGCGTCCCGGCGCAGATGGCGGGCGAGTGCGGTCACCGCGGTGTCGACGTGGCCGAGGTCGGCTCCGAGGCCGTCGGGTCTTTGGGGTGTGCCGACGCAGATGAAGTGGATGTCCGCGAAGCGGGCTGTCTCGTCGATGTCGGCGGTGAAGGAGAGGCGGCCTGCCCCGAGATTGCGGCGTAGCAGCGTATCCAGTCCCGGTTCATGGAACGGCAGGACGCCGGAGGCGAGCCGCGCGGCCTTCGCGATGTCGTTGTCGTAGCCGATCACGTCGTATCCGAGGTCGGCGAAACAGGCGGCGTAGGTCGCGCCGAGATATCCGGTGCCGATGAACGAGAGCCGTGGGCGTGGGGTGTCAGCGGACATCGTGAGGGATGCTCCATTTCCTGATCTCTGCTGGGATGACCGGCATTGAACTGACCGCCGCTAACTTGGTCAGGAAATTCGGGGCGGGCGGCGAATTCATATATACACGGAAATGGAGTCTGTCCAGGTGGCCTGACGCGACGCCGACGCATATTGTCATCCAAAAGGCCGCCCGGCCCACGCCCGGACGGCCTGCCATGAAATGTTCAGCTGTCGTCAGAGATCCGACGCTCCGTCATGTTCCGTCGGCGCCACGGTGGTTCTCGTTGCCGGCGCCGCTCCGGGACCACGCCCGACTGCGCAGGATCACCTTGGCCCGGGCGCGCGCGGCGGCCTCGCCGGCGGCGGTCGCCAGCAGCGGTGCGGTGCGGCGACGGGCCAGCAGGAGGCGCTGGTTGACGACGGACTCGGGGTGCCAGCGGTACTTGTACGGCTCGTTGCCGCGCAGCAGGCTCAGCACCCGGTGCTCGCGGGACGCGAGGTACTCGGCCGACGCGCGCACCACCATCGTCGCCACGTCCGCCTTGCGCTTCCGCAGCGTCGGATGGACGCCGTACAGATAGACGCCCGCCAACTGGCGGGACAGCAGCGTCAGATCGACGGCCACGACCTCGTCCTCCAGCCGGTACTCCCGCACCAGCGCCTCGCCGGAGCGGGCCATGGGCACGGTCGACCGGACGAGATGGTCGAGAAAACGCGGCCGCAGATGCTCCGGCGTCACGCCCCTGCCCTGCCACTGCAGTTGATGCAGCTCCAGCATGCGCCGCAGCGATGACGCCGTCTCCTCGGGGGCCACGACACGCGACTCGACGCCAAGCCTGGTGAGCTTGTTCAGCTTGTTGCGGATCCGCTGGGAGCGTGTCTTCGGCAGCCGCCCGAGCAGATCGTTCATGGGAGCGGCGGGTAGTTCCAGGCACTCGGAGTCGCGCAGCCGGCGGCGCGGGCCGCCCCAGATGCGGTAGATCCGCTCCATCGCGGCACCCGGCCGCACCTCCCGGAAGTCGATCAGCGCGGTACGGGCCTCGTCGTGCAGGGCGTCCGCCAGCGCGAGTGTGCCCTGTACGACCGCCTGCTCGTCGAGGAGCACATCGCAGAAGTCGGTGATGGCGCCGCCGATCGGCACCAGCGCGGGCAACGGGTAGTGCACGCGCATGAGCGGCGCGGCGGCCACCAAGGTGCCGCGCCTGCGCACCAGCACGAGCCGGAGCCGGCCCGGCCTGCCGTACGACAGCCACCATGAGTGCACCCAGGCGTAGCTCTGGAACGGCGTCGCCGCCGGAGACGCCCTGTGCAGGCGCGTCCACTCCTCGGCCAGCCCGGCGAACACGCGCTCGTCGGTGCAGATCTCCACCGAGAGCGGGCTGCCGGACGCGGTCATCCGAGCTGCTCCTGCGCATCACCGGCGTGGGCCGGAGCCGGCACCGGCGCGCGCGTCGAATCGTCCTGGTCCGTGCTCTGCCGCGGCCGGACCAGCAGCGCCAGGCCGCCCAGCAGACCTCCCGCGCTGGCGCCCACGAGCGTGGTCAGCGCGGGGGACGCGGACGACGGCTGGGCGGGCTTCAAGGCGCGGGAGAAGCTCACCAGCTTGATGCCGGTGGTGCCGGCGGCGTGGCCGGCATGCTCGGTCAGCGAGCGGGTCACGGCGTTGGCCATGTCGGCGGCCTGAGTGGGGCGCGTGGAGGTCGCCGAGATCGAGACCATCGGCGCGTCGGGCGAGGTCTGGGCCCGCACGCTCCTGCGCAGCGTCCCGACCGGAACATCGGCCCACATCTGCGCGTACCCGAGCACCGCGAGCTGCGTGGCGACACGGCCGTACGCCTGCGCGAAGCCCAGCGCCGCCTGCGAGTCGACGTAACTCTGCTTGACCGGTACGGCCATGACATAGCTGGTGGCCGTGTACTGCGGGGTCTGCGCCGTGCCGTACAGGCCGCCGGCCGCGGCGCCGAGCAGTACGCCGGCCGGCAGCAGCCACCGCGCCGGCAGCCGCGTGGCGCGCGCGAGGGCCCGTAGGGCACGTCGTGCGGGCTGAGGGGAGGTGTCGGTCGTCATCGGGTCCTCACTTCCAGGGGTGCGTCGGACAGGACTGCCGAGTACAGGTCCACCGTCTGCCGGGCGATGTTCTGGATGCTGTTGCGCTGGACGACATCCGGGACGGTTCGCTCACCGGGACGCGCCGCGTACAGCCGCAGCACTTCCCGCGCGTACTCCTCGGCACCGCACGGGACCTGCCGGGCGGTCGGTACCGCGTCGGGGGGCAGGTCCGAGACGGCCGGGGCGGACGTGTACAGCACCGGGAGCCCGGTCGCGAGTGCCTCCACCACGGCCATGCCGTAGGTCTCGGATGTCGACGGGGCGGCCAGCACGTCCATCGCGGACATCAGGTCGGGCATGCCGGGCGCGTCGTCCCCGGGGTCCGGTACGTACGGCCGCTCGCCCGTCATCACCACCCGGTCCGCGCCCCCCAGTGCCCGGGCGGTGTGCCACAGCGCCGACTTCTCGGGACCGTCACCGACCAGCAGCAGCCGTACGTCGGCGGGCAGCCGCGGCAGCGCGCCCACGAGCACCTCGAAGTGCTTGCCGGGAATCAGTCGGCCGACGCCGCCGACGACATACGCGTCCTCCGGCAGCCCGTAGTGCATCCGGGCCTTCTTGCGGCGCACGTCGTCGAACCGGAACAGGGCCGGGTCGAAGCCGACCGGGATGACGCGGATGCGTGACTCGGGCACCCCCCACGCCCGCAGTTCCTCGGCGCCCGTCGGCGACACGGCGATCGTGACGCGGCCGAGGCGCTCGCCGAGCAGATACAGCGCGCGCACCCCCGCCGTCAGCCGTCGGCCCTCCAACTCCACGCCGGACAGGCTGTGTTCGCTGGCCACCACCGCCCGCACCCCCGCAAGGCGCGCGGCGATCCGCCCGTAGAGGCACGCCCGGTAGAGGTGGGTGTGGACGATGTCGTAGCCGCCGGCCCGGATCAGCCTGACGAGACGGGGCAGGGCGCGCAGATCGCGGTTGCCGCCCATGCCGAGGTGCAGGACGCGGATCCCGTCGGCCCGCAGCCCGTCGGCCACCAGGCCGGGCCGGGTCAGCGTGACCACGTCGCACTCCACCTCTGACGGCAGATGGCGCAGGAGCTGGCGCAACTGCTGCTCGGCGCCGCCGGCCCTGAGGGCGGTGATGATGTGCAGAACTCTCATGCGCTCGTCTCCAATGCGCGGCCCCAGACACGGGCCAGCCGTCGTTTCAGTTCCAGATGCACCGCCGTGTCGGCCTGCCTGATGTTGATGCGGGGCAGCGCCAGATCACCGGCGGCTTCCCGGCCGGGCGCGATGGCGCAGGCGTACCGGTAGCCCGCGCTGCGCACGGCGGCTCGGACGCGCGCGTCGATCGTGCCGTACGGGTAGCAGAAGCCCTCGACGTCACCGCCGGTGATCTGGGCGAGGAGGGCGCGGCTTTCGTGGAGCTCGGCGTGCAGCAGGTCGTCCGGGAGGGCGATGAGGTCGGTGTGGGTGAGGCCGTGCGAGGCGATCTCCATGCCGGCCGCCGCGATCCGGCGGACGCCGTCCGCGTCGAGCAGCGGCTTGCGTGGTCCGTACGACTCCCAGTCGTTCCCGCCGCCGAGCCGCCCGGCGACCAGGAACACGGTGGCACTGCACCCCCGGCGGCGCAGCACGGGCAGCGCGGTGGTGAGGAAGTCGGCGTACCCGTCGTCGAAGGTGAGCCCGACCAGGCCGCGTTCCTCGCCCCGGGCACGCGCCGCGAGCAGCTCGCGCATGCTCACCCCGCGCAGGCCGCGCCCGCACAGCCAGGCGAGCTGGCGGTCGAGGCGGTCGGGGGAGACGGTGATGTGGTGCGGGTCCTCCGGGCAGTCGGAGACGGAGTGGTACATGGCCACCCAGGCGCTGGGGCCGCGCCGGGTACGCCCTCGTGCCGGCGGCGCGATCGCGTCGCGGGATGCGGAGCCGTCAACGACCATGGCGTGCCTTTCGGGTGAGGAAGCGTCGGACGGCGAGTGCGGCGACACGCGTCAGGTGCCGGGCATCCGCCGCGTCGAGGACCCACGCCAGCAGCAGGAAGACGACGGTCACACTCACGCCCCCCGCGGCGACCGCGGCCGGCGGCGAGGCGAACGCCCCCGCGCAGAAGAACCCCGCTCCGGCCGCGCACGCGGCGGCGACAGCCGCCTTGGCCAGCTCGATGACGAGTCCGCGAACTCGCACGGGCACGCTGTGCGAGCCCAGCCCGTGCAACAGGATCAGCCCGGTGAGGGTGATACCGGCCGCATTGCCTAGGGCGATGCCGCGCGCGTCCCAGTGGCTCGCGCTCCAGGCGTCGATACCGGCGGTGGCGACCAGGCCCACGGCCATCGCCCCCGCCGGGTACCAAGTCGCGCGCCCCGCCGAGAAGTACGACCGCAGAAGCGTCCCCACCAGCGCCTGGCCGAGCAGCCCGAGCGTGTACACCCGCAGGATGCCGGCGGTCGCCGCGGTGTCCTCGGCGGTGAAGGCGCCACGCTCGAAGAGGACCTGGACGATCTGCGGCGCACAGGCCACGATCGCGGCGGCGCCCATCAACGCGATCGAGGCCACCAGGACCAGGTCCTGCTCGATACGCTCCCGGGCCCGCCGCAGATCCCCCTGGGCGATGGCCTGCGCCACCACGGGATACGTCACGATCGCCAGCGTCAGCGCCAGCAGCATCGGGTACTGCCCGACCTTCTGGGCGTAGTTGAGGTGGGAGATGGAACCGCTGGGCAGCTCGGACCCGAAGTAGCGCTCGACGAGGACCTGCGAGTGGCGGCACAGCGCGAAGACGAGAACCGCGCCGACCAGGGCGAGCGTGAGCGGCCGGCCGTCCTCCTCGGCCTCCGCGGACGACGGCTGCCGGGGCCCGCCGGAGATCCTGCGCCACAGGGCGATCCCCTGGACGGTGACCATGAGGCACCCGCCGAGTGCGACGCCGAACGCGGCGGACCGTACGCCCCAATGCCCACCGAGGGCGAACATCGTGACGATGATCGCGGAGTTGGACGCGAGGGAGATCGTCGCCGGTGCGAGATACGAGCGGTGCGCCCGCAGCGCCGCGCTGCAGTACCCGGCCAGTCCGAAGGTCAGCACGCACGTCGCCGTCAGACGGGTGCAGTCCACGGCGAGGGACGGATCGGGCAGGCCCGGCGCGAGGACGGAGACCAGCAGCGGCGCCGCGACGATGAACAGCGCCGCCATACCGGCGAAGGCGAGGCCCAGCCGTGGCAACGACGCGGCGATCAGCGCCCGCACCGGGTCGGGCGAGGTGACGCCGCGCGCCCGCTGGGCCAGCGCCACGCTGAACGCCGGGACCAGCACGATCACCATCCCGTCCTCGATCAGCAACGACCCGGCCAGCTCCGGCAGGGTCCAGGCCACCAGCAGCGCGTCGGTCTCCCCGCTCGCCCCGAAGAAGTGCGCCAGCGACTGGTCCCTGGCCAGCCCGAGCAGCGACCCGAACATGGACAGCACGGTGGTGAGCAGGGTCGCCTTCGCGAGGAAACGGCCCGAGGGGGCCGACGCGGTCGCCGTGTCCGCGGCACGGGCGGTGGCCCGGCTTCGCCCCGGAGCGTCGTCCTGCTCGGTGTCGGGAAGTCCGGCCGGGACAGAACCGGTCGACGTGGGCCTCATCGCGGGCCCTCTTCCGACGCCGCGGTCGTGGCCGGCGCCGCGCCGCCGCCCAGCGCCCACCAGGCCGCGAGTCCGAAGTCCAGGGCCACCAGGGTGGCGGAGCCTCCGCCGGTGTCGGCGTACGTGAAGTCCACGAGCTGCCACAGGAGCAGCCCGCAGCAGATCAGCGCGCAGTCCCGGTCGTGCCGTCCCGCACGGGTACGGACCAGTCGACGCAGCCCGCACACCAGCAGGGCCAGCCAGCTCCCCGCCACCGTCACCACACCCACCAGGCCCTGCTCGCTCAGGACCGTCAGGTACATGTTGTGCGGGGAGAAGAAGGGCTGGCGGTAGAAGTCGTGGCCGGCACCGTCCGTGTCGGCCGCCGACTCCAGTGCGAGCGGCGCATGGCCGTCCCGGTACTCCGGGAAGGCCTTCAACCCGACACCGGTCACCGGCTGTTCGCTCCACATGCCCAGCGCGGCCGACCACAGTGCGTACCGGTCGAGAACCGACTGGTCCGGAGCGGCGGCGACCTGCGTGATGCTGTCCAGCCGCTCCTGCAGCATCGACGTACCCACGCCGAACCCACCGACCAGCACCACCCCTGCGGCGACCGCCGCCACGAACACCTTCACCGCCCGCCGCACCCCGGCCAGCAGCAGCTGTGCCCCGCAGGCCACGGCCGTGGCGATCCAGGCACCCCGGCTGAAGGACAGGACGAGGGGAACGAGCAGAGCCAGCGCGCACACCGTGGCGACGACCCGCTGCTGCCGCGCCGGGGCCTCGAGCGCGAGACCCGTGGCGGCCGCGATCCCGGACGCGACGACCGTCGCCATCCCCATCACTTCGGTCGGCCCGAACGTGCCCACCGCCCGCACGAATTCCCCGTCGTACGAGGCCCCCGTACCGGTCAGATACTGGTGCACCCCGACCGCGCCCTGCCACACCGCGAGACCGATCACCGCCCAGGCCACCAGCCGCAGATCACGGCGGTCGCGCAACAGCAGCAGCACCGCGACCGGGACGAGCACGAACACCTGGACGCTGCGGGCCAGCCCCATGAGTCCCTCACCCGCACTGGGCGTGACCGTCGCGGCGACCGAGAAGCCGATCACGGGGAGCCCGAGGACCACGGCGGCCGTGCGCGTCAGCGGACGCCGGGCCTGACGCGCGGTGTGTACGACGGCCCAGAGCACCACCAGCCCGGAGGCGGCGTCGGCCGGGGTGACGCCGTCCGACATGGGCGGCAGCCCGATCAGCGCGATCAGCGCCACGACGGGCAGAACGGGAGCGGCCCGGCGCAGCGCCGGCAGGGGCAGCGCCCACGGTGACGCGGCTGCGAGCGTCGTAGTCATGTGGGGTCGGTCTCCCTGCATTTCGGGATTTTGAACCAGCACCTGTATGTATCTGAGAACTCGTCAACTGTGTCGGACGGACGCACCCGACACCTCGAATGGAGCATGGGGCCTCATCGAAAAACACGCACATAGTCGGCGCTGAAGGTGATGGGGTCCTTCGTCTGCGGAACGGGGTGATGGGTGCCCGAGGAAATCGAGAGATTGACGTTCAGATAGGCGGACCACTTCGGGTCCACTCCGCGTCCGTCCTGGAAGACCAGAGCGCCGTCGACGTACCAGTCGGCGGAACGGGTGCCCAGCAGCACCCCGACCCGCGTCCAATTCCCTTTGCCCGGGGGCTTGATGACGTGGTAATTGGCCGCTTCCCGCACATGGTTCACCATTTCCAGCAGGTCCGGGGCATCCGGATGGTATTCGAGTACGTCGATTTCGTGGCCGTCGCCGATCCAGGTCCACACCGACGGCCACGCTCCGACAGCGGTGGGCAGCTTCACCCGGACCTCGATGTAGTGGCCGGGCCGCAGCCGGAACCCCTCTCGGGAACGTTCCGTCGTGATCAGCCCCGTCTCCCAGGCCTGCAGGCCGTTCTCCAGGGTCCGCCGACCGGGCCGAGCCGTGAAGACCGCCTTTCCGCCGGCGATACGCACGTTGTGGGGATTCAGCCAGTCGAGCTTGAAGTACCTCGGATTGTGGGTCCCGTATTCATAGGCCGAGCTGGCGTCGCGGGTCCAGCGGCGACCCCACACGAAAGGCGAGTTGAAGTCTTCCGCCCAGACCAGCTTTCTCCCCGCGGACGGATCCACACTCCGCCCCTTCGAGACGACCCGCAGTTTGGTCTTCGCGAGCGGATGGTGACCGGTCTCGTCGTCGTAATAGGCGTACTGGGTGTACGTGCCCGCGCGGAAGGCGCGGGGCTTGGTGGTGAAGGTGAAACCGCCGGGGCAGATCCGTGCGTTCATTGCCACACCGGGATAATCAAGCGGCTTCTCCAGCCCGTCCCGCACGGCCACGCCCACTCTCCGGACAGTGACGCATTCGGACGCGCGCAACTTCACCGTAGCGGCGACGGCCTTACCGGGATGGGCGCCTGACGGAGTGAGACCGTCCTGGACGACACTCACGCCTTCGGGAACGCTCCTCCCCTGCGGCGCCGTCGCATGGACGTGACACGCCAAGGACACCATTCCGGCCATCATCAGCGCCGCGACACGGCTCGCCCTCTTCATCAGGCCGGAGCTCCTTCGTAGATGACGGGCGCACGCCGTCAGGAGGTGATGGACTCCCTGCTCTGACTGGGTACGACACACGACGTGGTGACCATGCCGAGCAGCTCGCGGTACACATCGATCACCGCATCCGTGGCATGCCGCAGGTCGTGAGCGACGAGCACATGCGCGCGGGCCTGTGCACCCAGCGCGGCCCGCAGCGGCTCGTCCCGCAGCAGCGCCGTCACGGCCTGGGCCAGCGCGTCGGGGTCCTCCGGCGGCACCAGACAGGACGCCAGATGGCCGGGCGGAAGACTCTCGCGCGCTCCGTCCACGTTCGTGACGACGACCGGCCGGGCACACGCCATGGCCTCCAGCGGGGCGAGCCCGATACCTGGCAAGCGCGACGGCAGGACTACGACGTCGGCGGCCCGGTACCAGGCGGCGGTGTCGGCGCTCGCGCCGGCGAACTCCACCGACGCGGGTGCCTCGGCGCGCAGCCGCTCCGCCTCCGGACCGTCGCCGACCAGCACCAGCCGTGCGCCGGGCACCCGCCGCACCACCTCGGGCCAGGCCTGCAGAAGCACGTCCTGCCCCTTCTGCCGGCACAGCCGCCCCACGCACACGACGACCGGACCGGCCCCCGACCGGGCCCGCTCTCCCTCCGGCCGGAACCGGTCGGTGTCGACACCGGTGGGGATCACCCGCCACCGCGCGGTGATGCCGTACCGCTCCCCGGCCCGCCGCTCCGCCTCGCTGACACACAGCACACGCGTAGCCGATCGCGCCCCGAACCGCTCCCAGCCCAGCGCCAGTTGGGCGACGACTCCGTCCGCCCCCGCGAACGACCAGGCATGCGGCTGAAAGACGGTCGGCATACGGCCGTACACCGCGAGCCGGGCCGCGACCCCGGCCTTCGCGCTGTGCGCGTGCACCAGATCCGGCCGCACCTCGCGCAACAGCCGCGTCAACCGCCGTACCTCGTCCGGGAGTCGATGCCCCGGCGAGCGGGTCGCGTCCCAGCGCAGCACCGTGCAGTCCAGCGCGCGCAGCCCCTCCGCCAGCGTGCCGCCCTCCGGGCACGCCACGGTCACCCGCAGCCCCGCGGCGAGCTGCGCCGCCACCAGGTCCGTCACGGCCCGCGCGACCTCGCCCTCGACGGGCTGAGTCACATGCAGGATATGCGGCGCATATACCACGGACGGCGCCGCACGGCACGGGACGGGACCCGGGGAAATACGCATGACCGAGGCTGCCCTTCCGAAGAAAGAGTTCAATCGGTTTATTTTGATCATGGGATGAGCGGCGTGGGCCTCTTATCCATATGTTTCCTCGCACGGACCACCCGATCGGCGGGGGGTCGTCTCGTATGAGTTCCCGGGACTTGTCGGCGGCAGAGTTTCCCGGAAGGTCCGCTCTCGTTAGCCCAGGAGAACCGAGACCGAGTCACTCGCGACGCAAGAGGCATGAAAACCCTTGTGGCTTCCGCGAGTTACGGAAGATTTGCCAAGAAAGGCGCATGATGAAGAACCTGAAGGCTGTTGCCGTCGTGGTCGGCTCCCTCGCCCTCGCCGGCGTCACTGCGCCCGCCGTCGCGGCGGACAAGCCGGGGAACGGCCTGGTCGACAACGGGAAGACGGTCGCCCGCAATCTCCCCGCGGCCGCCAAGGCGCCGACGGGCATGGTGGGCGGCAAGGTGAAGCGCACGGCAGAGGGTGTGAAGCAGGGCGTGCAGGAGTCGGGCATGGTGAAGACCCCCGTCTTCGGCGGCGCCCTGCCCAACCCGCTCGACGGCAAGCTGCTCAACGGCCTTCCGGTCGGCAAGACGGCGGCCAAGCCGGCCACCAAGTAGCGATTCATCCCGCGCCGGGCCGGCTCCGCACTTCCCGGAGCTGGCCCTTCGGCATGTATGCGGGGCTGCCATGGCCATAGCCTTTGCCCGTTGGGCCAAACGGACGATTCAGGGTGACCGCGGGCGGCACAACTCCGTTGCACCAAGTGAATGGGCGCCCTTTCCTCCTTGTTGGCGTTCTCTCGTGACCGTGGGCCCTGTCTGTGTACTGACGCGGACAGGGCCCACGGGCTTGATACAGCACTCACCCTTTGTCGTAAAAGCCGAGTGCGGTCCACCGGATTTCCGGCGGACCGCACTCGGGTGTGAAGTACTGCTCAGAACAGCAGGCCGCCGAAGTAGGGGGCCATCTGCGACTGGTTGACCGGCGCCGTGTTGCAGGCGGCGTAGTGCGAGTTCGGCGCCGCGACGCCACCGAGGACGGCTCCGTTGGACCACGGGGCGATGCATCGGCCGTCGATGAGGGCACCGTTCACGACGGCAATACCCTGCTGAGGCTCGTTCACGACGACCGGGGCCGACGAGAAACCGTTGCCGCCGGTGACCGTGGTGGTGTCGCCGTCGGCCGCGGCGGTGCCGCCGGCCGCGAGAACGAGGCCTGCCGCGAGGGCCGAAATGGCCGTAACCTTCTTACGCATGAGTTGCGCCTTTCCGGGCTGCGTGGGTTTACCTGCTCCGAATGGCTCGGAGCAGGGGTCAGAACAGCAGGCCGCCCTTGTGCGGGGCGTTCTGCGACTGGTCGATCGGGGCCGTGTTGCAGGCGGCGTAGTGCGAGTTCGGTGCGACAACGCCGCCAAGGACGGCCCCGTTCGACCACGGGGCGACGCAGCGGAGGTCGACGGCGGTGCCGTTGACGACGGCAATGCCTTGCTGAGGGGCGTTCACGACGACCGGGGACGTCGAGAAGCCGTCACCACCTTCGACCTCCGTACAGTTGCAGGCCGCGGCGGTGCCGCCGGCTGCGAGGACGATGCCTGCCGCGAGGGCGGAAATGGCCGTAACCTTGTTACGCATGAGTTGCGCCTTTCCGGGCTGCGTGGGTTTACCTGCTCTGAATTGCTCGGAGCAGGGGGGGAGCAGGGGTCAGAACAGCAGGCCGCCCGCGTAGGGGGCGTTCTGCGACTGGTCGACCGGCGCCGTGTTGCACGCGGCGTACTTCGAGTTCGGTGGGACGACGCCGCCGAGGACGGCTCCGTTCGACCACGGGGCGATGCACCGGCCGTCGACGACCGTGCCGTTGACGACGAGAACGCCTTGCTGAGGGGCGTTCACGACGACCGGGGACGTCGAAAAGCCGCCACCGCCCTTGACGGTGGTGTTGTTGCCGCCGCCGTCAGCGGCGGCAATGCCGGCGCTGCCGACGACGGTGCTGAGGGCGAGGGCCGTGATGACCGCGAACTTCTTGGACAACTCGATTCCTTCCTGAATTCACGGTTGCGCACGCTTACGTACCAGGAAACCCATATAACTGTGCATAAGTCACGGTGGGAACATTCAAACGCGGGCAGATTCCATCGGATGGCGCAACCACGGGCAGCGTGGAATCCGCGCGGTGTTCCAGGAAATGCATGGATGTCGACGTGCGTCCGGCCCACCGGCAGGGTGAGGGCCGGTGGGCCGGACAGATGGTTCGCGGGTGCCAGTGGGCTTGGGGCCCGCCGTATGCGGAGGTGGAGCTGCGGGTCCGGATCCAGCGTCAGGGCCTGCTGTCGGTCTCCGGCTGCCGAGAACCGGATCAGAGTCTCAGAACTCGTACGCTTTCACTTGCTCAGCATGGTGCCGAGCCCCGCGGCGGTCGGCGCATGCAGCGGGTGGACCTGCACGGAACCCTTTCCGGCCGGGTTCTTCACTGGAATCGTGGGCTTCTTGGCGGCGTCCGGGTCCATTCCGTCCAGATAAATGCCGGACATTCCGCCCGAGTTGTTCTTGTCGAACGCGCTGCCCTTTCCGATACCGCCTTCACGAACCAACTGCGTCACGGTGTCGGCCGCCGGCACGACAGCCGGAGACACCTTGGTCGGGGACATGAGACCGAGCGGAGCCGGGGTCGTACCCGAACCTCCGGCGGCCGATGCCGCGGCGGCGGAGCCGCCCACAAGACCCGCACCGATGGCCAACGCCGCAGTGGTGAAAACTGCCTTCTTCATGATTCACCTCGCTTGAAAAGTTACCTCTGATCCGACGTTTGGAGAACATAGCAGTCCATGGGCTCGGCAAAAGCGGCACGTTGCTCCATACGTATGAAAGTCGCGGGAGTGAAGAATGCAATGCGCAAGGCGTCGCGGGGGGATTGGAATGTGATCGGCGAATCGATTGATCGTATGGTTCTTCCGGTGCGGTCCGGCTGAATTGCTGAAAGGAATGAGGAATTCGGTGACCGTGGGCAGGGCTGGGCGGTTGCTCGTACGGACAGCCGGACCGTACGAGGAGTGAGCGATGACGATGGGCACGCCGCGGCGGGAGGTGGCGCGGGGGCTGCTCGCCTCCGCCGTCGCCCCGTTCGTCACCGCCTCCCGGTGTCCACGGTCCGCGGACGGGCCGGAGGGGACCGGTACCGCTTTCGACGAGGTCTACCAGGGCCGCCGTATCCAGGGCGTTCTGGTGCCCCTCGGCGGCCTCGATGTCGTATGGCACGTCACCGTGGACGGGCAACCGCTGCACCTCATGCGCCGGGCCGACGGCAGCTGGTTGAGCATGCTCGACCACTACGGCTGGTTCCGGACCCCGCTGGAGGCGACCCGTGCGGCCGTCGACGAACTCGGGCCCCTGCGGCGGCTGCGTGACATCGCCCCGGGAGCGATGGGCGGCGGGCACTCGCATCAGGGCGGAGAGCATGACGTACGTGCGTAAGAACGTCAGCAAGCTGACGCGGACCGAGCGGCGGCGGTTCGTCGAGGCGTTGCTGGAGCTCAAACGGAGTGGCGAGTACGACGAGTTCGTACGGCTGCATGTCGCGCACTTCGTCGGGGACGGCCACCGCGGTCTGCGTGCCGCCCATATGACGCCCTCCTTCCTGCCCTGGCACCGCCGGTTCCTGCTGGACCTGGAGAGCGCCCTGCGCCGAGTCGACTCCTCGGTGACGGTGCCGTACTGGGACTGGACCCGGGACCGTACGACCACTTCGGTGCCGTGGACGGACGATCTGCTCGGCGGCAACGGGCGGCGCTTCGACCGGCAGGTGATGACCGGGCCGTTCGCCTATGCGGCGGGCCACTGGACCATCCGGGTGGGCGTCACCGACGACGAGTTCCTGACCCGGGACCTGGGCCGCCCCCGCAGACCGATTGCCCTGCCCACGAAAGACGATCTGAACCGGGCGCTGGACGACCCTCTCTACGATGTCTCCCCGTGGGACTCAACGGTGACCAGGGGCTTCCGCAACCAGCTGGAGGGATGGGGGAGTGGCAGCAACCCATGGCGCAACCACAACCGGGTGCACCGCTGGGTCGGGGGCGCCATGCTCGGCGGCGCGTCCGTCAACGACCCGGTCTTCTGGCTGGTTCATGCCTTCGTGGACCTGCAGTGGCAGCGCTGGCAGCAGCGTCACCGCAACCACCGCTATCTGCCGGACCGGCCGCCCGGCCGGGGCAGTCCCCAGTACGGCCGTATCGTCGCCCGGCACCAGCGGCTGCCGCCGTGGGATGTCACTCCGGATGAGTTGGAGGACGTGTCCCACGTCTACCGGTACGCATGAAAAAATCGCTCGGTCCCGCGGCCGATGTCCACTAGCCTCCGCGCATGGCAACCGATGCGACGGAGCAACTGGTCCGATTGTTCGCCGAGGAGAGCCGGGTGCGCGCCTTCGCCGCCGTGGCGCTGGGCGCCGGGAGCGCCGAGCAGGTCGCCCGGGCGGCGGGTCTGTCCCCGAAGGAGACGGCCGTGGCGTTGCGGCGGCTGCGGGAGCAGGGGGTCGTGACGGCGGGGGACGACGGTGAACTGGGCGTTGTGTACGGCCTGTTCAAGGAGTACGCGCGAGCGGCGGCGCAGCGGGCGAAGGACTCCGAGGCCGCCGAGCGTTCCGCCCCCGGCGGAGATCGGGCCGACCTCGTCCTGCGGACCTTCGTCCGGGACGGGCGGCTGGTCCGGCTTCCCGCGCAGTGGACCCGCAAGAAGCTGGTGCTGCGGCACATCGCCGAGCAGACCTTCGAGCCGGGCGTCGAGTATCCGGAGCGGGCCGTCAACGACAAGCTGCGCGCCTGGTGCCAGGACAGCGACGACATTGACCATGTGACGCTCCGGCGCCATCTGGTGGACCTGCACCATCTGCGCCGGAGCGAGGGCATCTACCGGCGGCCGGTCGACACCGAGCAGGACGAGGCCGCCGACATCGCCTGACACGCCGGCATCGCTCGACCGCTGACTTCAGGGCAGTTGTCGTACCGGAGAACCCGCCAGGAAGGCCTGGATGTCCTCCACCGCCTGGCCGTAGTACGTCGCGTAGTTCGCCTGCGAGACATAGCCCAGGTGGGGTGTGGCGAGGAGGCGTGGGGCGGTGCGCATGGGGTGGTCGGCGGGGAGGGGCTCGATGTCGAAGACGTCGATGCCGGCGCCGGCGATCCGTCCCTCGTGCAGGGCGGTGAGCAGGGCATCCTGGTCGACGATCGCCGCGCGCGAGGTGTTGATCAGGTAGGCCGTCGGCTTGAGCAGGGCGAGTTCGGCGGGGCCGAGGAGGCCGCGGGTGCGGTCGCTCAAAGCGAGGTGGATCGAGACGAAGTCGCTCTCGGCGAGCAACTCCTCTTTGGAGGCGGCCAGTTGTACGCCGCACTCGTCGGCGCGTTCCTTGGTGAGGTTCTGGCTCCAGGCGCCGACCCGCATGCCGAAGGCGAGTGCGACCTGCGCCACGCGGCTGCCGATCTTCCCGAGGCCGAGCAGCCCGAGGCGGCGGCCGTGCAGATCGGCACCGACGGTGGACTGCCACGGGCCGCCCGAACACAGGGAGTTGGCCTCCTCCACGATGCCGCGGGCGAGGCCCAGCAGCAGGGCCCAGGTCAGTTCGACGGGCGGGGTGGAGGAGCTGCCGGTGCCGCAGACGGTGACGCCGTGTGCTTCGGCGGCGGCGTAGTCGATGACCGTGTTGCGCATGCCGGAGGCGATCAGCAGCCTCAGCCGGGGGAGCCGGGCGAACAGGGAGGCGGGGAAGGGGACGCGTTCCCGGAGCGTGACCACGATGTCGAACCCGGCGAGAGCTTCGGCGAGGGCGTCCTCGTCGGGGAAGTGGGTGGAGAAGGCGACGACCTCCACGTCGTCCGCGAGCGGCGACCAGTCGGCGGCCTCCGTCGCCACCCGCTGAAAGTCGTCGAGCACAGCACAGCGCAGCCGCACGGCGGCTCCTTTCCGTGGCCGGGGCCCAGCATCTGACGCACCCTACCTACGTGACCTGGCCGAGGCGGTGTCAGGGCGTGGTGCGGGGTTCTGCCGTGCGGGCGAGGAGGCGTGGCGCGCGTTCGCGCATCAGTGCGCCGGGATCCCGTACGGCGGTGGTGACGCCATCGACGGGCGGCTGGATGCCCGCCGCCTGTTCGATGCCGAGGGCGCACCGAACCTCGACATCCTGTCCGAGGACGAGCCGCTGGCCCGCGGCTGGATGAGCCTGGCCCGCGAGGACGCCGGTGGATATGTGATCAACGGGGCCAGGACCTGGATCAGCAACTCCCGCCGCTCGCAGCTGATCGCGCTGCTGTGCAAGACCGACCCGGAGGCGAGCCCCGCGTACCAGGGCATCTCGATCCTGCTCGTCGAGCACGGTCCCGGCCTGACCGTCTCCCGCGACCTGCCCAAGCTCGGTTACAAGGGCGTGGAGAGCTGCGAGCTGTCCTTCGAGGACTACCGGGCTCCGGGCGACGCCGTACTGGGCGGCGTGGCGGGCCGGGGTTTCGCGCAGATGATGAAGGGCCTGGAGACCGGGCGGCTGCAGGTCGCCGCCCGTGCCCTCGGTGTCGGCCGGGCGGCATTCGAGGACGCGCTCGCCTACGCACAGCAGCGGGAGTCGTTCGGCAAGCCGATCTGGCGGCATCAGTCGATCGGCAACTACCTGGCGGACATGGCGACTTCGCTGACGGCCGCCCGGCAACTGACCCTGTACGCGGCCCGGAAGGCGGATGCCGGGCGCCGTGTGGACATGGAAGCGGGCATGGCGAAACTGTTCGCCTCCGAGACCGCCATGCAGATCGCCCTCAACGCCGTCCGCATCCATGGCGGTTACGGCTACTCGACCGAGTTCGACGTGGAGCGCTACTTCCGCGACGCCCCGCTGATGATCGTCGGCGAGGGCACGAACGAGATCCAGCGCAACGTCATCGCGAGCCAGCTGGTCAAGCGGGGCGGGCTCGATGGGTGAACCGAGTGTGCATCACCGTGCGCAGCCGACGTCCAGCACTTCGATCACGTCGCCGTGGACCGTGTAGACGAGCCAGCACCACTCGCCGAACGCTGCCGCCAGGTCCGCGTCCTGGATCTCCGTGGCCTGGGTGATCGCGTCGATGAGCGTGATGATCTCCTCGTGCGTCTCGTCCGGCACGTCGAAGAGCACGCCGGCAGCCCGTTGGATCAGTTCGACTCGCATGGCGCTCACCGCCCTCACAGGGTCACTCATGACCACCATAAAGCCACCGCCTCACGCGGAGACCTCAGTCTGCGACGGCGGCGTCGCGGGAACCGAGCCGTCGGCCGCGGGCTCGGCATCGACCTCGCCCTCGGGGGAAGACGGTCCGTGCCTGCCGAGCCCGGCCCCTGCCCTCCTCTCCGCCGAGGCCCGGGCGAGAAGCCGCTCTGCCTTTGCCGCGGCGTCGGCCGCGTTGCGTTGTCCCATGAGGACGCAGAGTGTGTAGGCGGCGTCGTCGAGCCGGCGGTAGCTGTGTGGGCTCGCCGGGTCGCGCAGCAGACCGGCCCATGCGGACCGGTAGGCGTGAAGTGCTGCGGCGACGGTCCTGACGTGGGGTATCAGCATCTTCGTCTCCACACCTCGCGGTGCCGGCAGACGGCTCGTCGCACGGCCAGGCCGCGCCCAGAACGGGCCTGCCGTGCGACGACGTCGCGGCACGCACCGGGTCGGGGTCAGGACTCGGTGATCTCGATGTGCCGCGGCTTGGTGGCCTGCGCCTTGGGCACGGTGACGGTCAGTACCCCGTCGTGCAGGGTAGCGCTGACCTCGTCCGACTTGACGTCGGCGGGCAGGAGGGCCTGGTACTCGAACCGGCCGGTGCGGCGGGTGCCGCGGCGCAGGACGCCCGCACGCTCGCGCTCCTTGTACTCCCCGGTGATGTGCAGCTCGCGCTCGCTCATCTCGATGTCGATGTCGTCGCCCTTGATCCCCGGCAGTTCCGCCTCGATGACGTAGGCGTCGTCGGTCTCTCGCATGTCGGCCGCGGGAGACCAGGCCAGTGCGGTGGGAGGTGCCGTGGCGCCTTGCAGCAGCCGGTTCATGCGCTCGAACAGTTCGTCGAACTCGGCGGCGATGGGTTCACCCCATCCGAAGCCGGGGAACTGCCGCTCCAGCGGGCTGCCGGGCCGGTGTCGTACAGGCAGCGTCATCGCGGTTCACCTCCGCGAGAGTGGGCCATAAGGGGCACCTCCATGGTGCGCGTTTCCGCCGCGCCGGGCGACCGGGCCGTGTGCGGGACCGGGACGTGGGTTGGACACTGAATAGAGAGCAGTGGTTGCGGGCGTACGAGACCAGGGCGCGATGGCCATGAATCACGGCAGGGCACACTCCGCCGACGCTGCGGACGTCGTCTTCACGCGTTCCGTGTTCGGCGCTCCGTGCTGGGTGAGTCTGACCAGCCGCGACCTCGAGGCAACGCAGGCCTTCTACGGGGCCGTACTGGGCTGGCGGTGGCGCGACGCGAGGCTGGGCGACCGGTTCCGGACCGCGCTGGCGGACGGGGTGCCCGTCGCGGGGATCGCGGGGGTGGCCGGCGTGTGGCAGACCGGCTCGGCCTGGACGCCGTACTTCGCCGTGGCGGACGCGAACGAGACCGTGGCCCGCGTGCGGGAGCGCGGCGGGACCGTGGCCGTAGGGCCGCTCTCCTTTCCTCCCGGGCGAGCGGCGCTGGTCGCCGACCGTGACGGGGCCGCCTTCGGGATATGGCAGGGGAAACTCGTCACCGAATGGGAAGCGTGGCGGCAGGCGGCGTCCACGTTCATCGTCCTGCACTCCCGGGACGCCTTCGACGCGGCCATCTTCTACGGGGAGATCCTCGACTGGGCCTCGGACCTGCCCGGTTGCTGCGAGGTCGAGTACGCGGGCGACAAGGTGTTGCTGCGCAGCCGGGGCGAGATCGTGGCCCGTATCGAGTCGGGCTCGGTGGAGGCGCCGCCCGACCCTTCCGTCCGGGCGTACTGGCAGGTGCACTTCACCGTGGACGATGCGGGCGCGTGTGCCCGGGCCGCGGAGAAGCACGGCGGCAGCATCCTGGAGGAGGGCGAGCAGGAGGCCGTGCTGCGTGACCCCGACGGCGCCCAGTTCACGGTCACAGGACGTGGCCGGCACGCATGAAACGGGCGTTGTCTGCCTACTCGGAGGTCATGGCTCGGTCCAACGACGAGGTGGCCGCGCTGTTCTACGAATACGCGGACCTGATCTCGATCACCGGAGGAGACGCGTACAGGACGCGCACCTACGAGAAGGCCGCGCGCTCGATCGGCGGCTACCACGCCGACGTCTCCACCCTCGACATCAAGGGCCTCCAGGAGATCCCCAACGTCGGCAAGTCCATCGCCGAGAAGATCCTCGAGTACTTCCGCAGCGGCAGCGTGTCCGCCGTCGAGGAGCTGCGGGCGAAGATCCCCGCCGGGGTCCGGCGGCTGACCGCCATCCCCACGCTCGGCCCGAAGAAGGCCTGTGTCCTGTACGAGGAGCTGGGCATCGCCTCCGTCGAGGAACTGGCCGACGCCATCCACGAGGAACGGCTGCGCGACCTGAAGGGCTTCGGGCCGAAGACGGAGGAGAACATCCTCCACGGCATCGAACTCCTGCAGTCCTCCGGAGAGCGGGTCCTGCTCGACGTCGCCATGGACCTCGCCGACGACATCGTCACCGAGCTGTCGCAGCTGACCGGCTGCAAGCGGTGCACCTACGCCGGCTCACTGCGCCGCGTCCGCGAGACCATCGGCGACATCGACATCCTCGTCGCGGCGAAGAAGGCGGAGCCGCTCATGCGGGCGTTCACCGAGCTGCCGTACGTCTTGGAGGTCATCGCGCACGGCGAGAAGAAGACGTCCATCCGCACCACCAAGGGCCTGGCCGTCGACCTGCGTGTCGTCCCGCCGGACTCCTGGGGAGCGGCGCTGCAGTACTTCACCGGCTCCAAGGCGCACAACATCCGCACCCGGGAGATCGCCGTCCACCAGAAGCTCAAGCTCTCCGAGTACGGGCTCTTCGACGCCGAGAGCGGCAAGAAGATCGTCTCCGAGACCGAGGAGGACGTGTACGCCCGCCTCGGCCTGCCCTGGATCCCGCCCACCCTGCGCGAGGACCGCGGCGAGATCGAGGCCGGGCTGCACGACGAACTGCCCGACCTGATCCAGGAGAAGGACATCCGGGGCGACCTGCACACCCACACCGACCTCACCGACGGTCTCGCCCCGCTGGAGGAGATGGTCACCGCGGCCGCCGAGCGCGGCTACGCCTACTACGCCATCACCGACCACGGGCCCAACCTCTACATGCAGCGCATGACCGACGAGCGGATCCTGGCCCAGCGCGAGCGCGTACGGGAGCTCGACGGCGCCCATGGCGGCAAGGGCGGCAGAGGCATGCGGCTGCTGCACGGCGTGGAGCTGAACATCGACCCGGACGGGGACGTCGACTGGCCGGAGGAGTTCCTGGCCGGCTTCGATCTGTGCGTGGCCTCCGTGCACTCGCACTTCAACCAGAGCCGCGACGCGCTGACCCGGCGGCTGGTCAGGGCCTGCGAGCACCCGTACGTCAACATCATCGGCCACCCCACCACCCGGATCATCGGCAAGCGGCCGCCCATCGACGCCGACCTCGACGCGGTCTTCGCCGCGTGCGCGCGCACCGGCACGGCCCTGGAGATCAACGCGCACCCCGACCGGTTGGATCTGCGCGACGAGGACATCCTGCGGGCCAGGCGGCACGGCGTGAAGTTCGCCGTCGACAGCGACGCCCACGCCACCCTCCACCTGGCCAACATGCGCTACGGCGTGGGCACGGCACAGCGCGGCTGGCTCACCAAGGACGACGTGATCAACACCTGGCCACAGACCCGCCTGCGGCGCTTCCTGCGCAAGGGCAGGACCGGTCGCAGATCCCGTGGCTGACCGGAGCGGATCCGGCGGTGCGCCGCCGCGGCTGCCGGCCAGTTTCGTCCCACCCTGGCCTGGAAACTCGCATACGGCACGCCACCCAGAAGATCCAGAAGACCGGAGGGCAAGACCGATGCCTCCCACGCATCCACCCGACTTCGAGCACGCCATCCACACCGCCAACATCTGGCTGAAGGCGGTGTCCGAAGCCCTGGGCACTGAGGACCGCCATTTCGCCCACCGGGTGCTGCGCACCTGGCTGCACACGCTGCGCGACCGGGTCACCGTCGACGTGGCCGCCCACTTCGCCGCGCAACTCCCTGACCTGCTGCGGGGCGCCTATTACGACGGCTGGGACCCCAGCGCCGTACCGGTCAAGTACGGCCGCGAAGGGTATGTGGACCGCTTCGTCCAGGAAGCGAAGGTCACTGCCGACGACGTGCCCCGGATCGCTTCGGCCGTCACCGCCGTCGTACGCGACCACGTCTCGCCCGGGCAACTGGAGGCGGCAGTGGACCAACTCCCGCACGACATCCGCGAACTCCTCCTTCAGCCGGCTGCCTGACCGAACATCGTTCAACAAGGCCCGTCACCCGAGTGGCGTACTACGGCACGGGGTCGTGGAGTGCTCGCGCATAGCGTGGAAGCGCCGTAGCAGGACGAGGGGGAGTCAGACGCTTCCACACAGGAGGACTCCATGCCGGTTGCCGGGCAGATCATGCACCGAGGCGCAGAGTGCATCAACAAGACGGAAAACCTCACCCACGCCGCCGAGTTGATGAAACGACTGGAGGTCGGCGCACTGCCGGTCTGTGAGGACGACGGCAGGATGTGCGGCATCATCACCGACCGCGACATCGTGGTGAAGTGCGTCGCCGAGGGACGTGACCCTGGCGAGACCGAGTGCTCGGAGCTGTGCCAGGGCACCCCGCAGTGGATCGACGTCAACGCCGACGTCAGCGAGGTGCTCGCCACGATGGAGCGGCACCAGATCAAGCGCCTGCCGGTGATCGAGAACAAGACGCTGGTCGGCATGATCAGCGAGCGGGACATCGCCCGGCACCTCAGCGAGCACCAGATCGCCGAGTTCGCCGAGCGGGTGTACGCCACCGCCTGAGCTCCTTCGGCCGCGTGGTTGCCTGGCGACGGCAGCATCCGTCGCCAGGTGCCACCCAACCCGCACAGCACCCTGCGCCGGGTCGTGCCGAGTATGCACAATAGAGAGGGAAATGTGCTTTTAGTGTCGATGGGGACACGGCGCCTGGGGTGAGCACGATGAACACGTACCGTGCGTTCCTTCCGGCGACCGAGCTGGCGGTGGCGGCCGTCGATGCCGCGGGGACGGTCATCGCGTGGAGCCCTGGCGCCCAGATGCTGCTGGGCTACGCACCGGACGAGATCGTCGGACGTGCGGCGTCCAAGCTGCTGACCGGCGGCCGACTGCCCGACCAAGCCCGGCGGCACCTGGCCGAACGCAGAGCGTGGATGGGCAGGCTCGTCCTGCGGGACCGGGCAGGACGTACGGTCGAGGCCGATCTGCAGGCGTGTCCGCTGGTCGGCGCCAATGGAGACCTGCCGTGGTGGTCGGTGCACGCGACCGTTCCGCAGGACAGCGACGGAGCGGCGCTGGCGCTGCAGCGGAGTCTGCTGCAGCAGCGGCTGCCCACGCTGCAGGCGGTGGAGATCGTGACCCGCTATCTTCCCGCCGAACCGCACGCGGGCGTCGGCGGCGACTGGTTCGACGTCATCCCCCTGTCCGGGGCCCGGGTCGCCCTCGTCGTCGGCGATGTCGTCGGCCACGGGATCCATGCCTCCGCCGCGATGGGCCGGCTGCGGACGGCGGTGCGCACCCTGGCCGACATCGACCTGCCCGCCGACGAGCTGCTGACGGACCTCGACGACCTGATCATCGAAGAGGCGCGGGAGAGGTCCACCTCCGACGGGGAGGTCGGCGCGACCTGCCTGTACGTGGTCTACGACCCCACGTCCCGCCACTGCACCGTGGCCAGCGCGGGCCACCCGGCGCCCGCCGTGGTCACCCCGGACGGCACCGTCGACTTCCTGGAGGTGGAGCCGGGTCCGCCCCTGGGCGTGGGAGGTGTGCCCTTCGAGGCCGTCGACTTCGCGCTGCCCGAGGGCAGTCTCCTGGTGCTGTACACCGACGGGCTGATCGAGTCCCGCGGGCGCGACATCAACACCGGGATGAACGCCCTGCGCCGCGCCCTGACCCGTACCGCCTCCTCACTAGACGACGTGTGCGACGCGGTCCTCGACACTCTGCTGCACCGTGAGCCGGACGACGATGTGGCCCTGCTCGTCGCCCGGACCCACCCCCTCGACACCGACTACGTCGCCACGTGGAGGGTCGCCCCCGACCCGGCGGCGGTCGCGGACGCCCGCCGGTGGACCGTAGCGCGGCTGGAGGCGTGGGGTCTGGCCGAGGCCGTACCCACCACCGAGCTGATCGTCAGCGAGCTGGTCACCAACGCCATCCGGCACGCCCACGCCCCGATCATGCTGCGGCTGATCCACAACGGCATGCTGATCTGCGAGGTCTCCGACGGCAGCAGCACCTCTCCGCATCCGCGCCGCGCCCGCGTCCTGGACGAGGGCGGGCGCGGACTGCTCCTGGTCGCGCTGCTGTGTGAGCGGTGGGGCACCCGGCACACCGGAGCGGGAAAGACCATCTGGGCCGAGCAGCCCCGCCCCCTGCACGTGACCGTCCCCGTCAGTGACCCGCCCGTCGCTGCCTGAGCCTGATCGACACTCCCTCACGATCGGCATTCCCTCACGCGGGCGGGAGCGGGCGGGGCCGGCCCGGTGACCTCCACGTGGGCAGGGCGCAGCAGTTGGTCGCCGAGCCGGTAGCCGGATCGCAGGATCTCCGTGCAGATCAGGTGGTCGGAGTCCGGGGACACGTGATGGGCCACTGCCTCGTGGCAGGTGGGGTCGAAAGAGTCTCCCTCCTGGCCGAACGCCTCCAGACCCAGCGCCCCCAGCTGGGTCCGGAGGGTGTCGGTGATGTCCTTCAGACCCGGGGTCATGGGCTCGTGGGCGCAGGTGCGGTCGACGGCGTCCAGGACGGGCAAGAGGGAGCGCAGGACGTTGGCCACGGCGATCTCGCGTACGGCCATACGGTCCCGGCGTACCCGCTTGCGGTAGTTGTCGATAAAACTTGAGCTCCCTCTTGTCAAGTCTCTGTCCACTTCGACCTGCCCGGCGTCTTCAGCCGTCAGCTCTTTCTGGGCGAGACGCTCGACCTGGAGAAGATCACCGCCCACTACGACGCGGGCGTACTCACCCTGCGCATCCCGGTGATGGAGCAGGCCAAGCCCCGCCGCATCGAGATCAGCCGAGGAGAAGGGGACGCGAAGCAGATCACCGGCTGACCGGACAGGAACGACTGCGCGACCGTGCCCGTTCACGGTGTGCCCGGCACCAGTCCGGTCCGGTAGGCGAGGACGACGGCCTGGACGCGGTCGCGCAGGGCGAGTTTCGCCAGGATGCGCGACACGTACGTCTTGACGGTCTCGGGCGTGATGAACATCGCCGCGGCGATCTCCGCGTTCGACAGGCCTTCGGCGATCAGCTGGAGCACTTCCAGCTCGCGCGGGGTCAGCGCGCGTACGACGTCCTGTCTGGCCGGCCGGGCGGTGTCGGCCGGCCGCAGGTGTTCGGCGAAGTGGCCGATGAGGTGGCGGGTGACGGTGGGTGCCAGCAGGGCCTCGCCCCGGGCGACGGTCCGGATGCCGTTCACCAGCTCCGCCGGGGGCGCGTCCTTGAGCAGGAAGCCGCTGGCTCCGGCGCGCAACGCGTCGTAGACGTAGGCGTCGACGTTGAACGTGGTGACGACCAGCACCTTCGGCGCGGCCTCGGCGTCGGTGCCGGGGCCGGCCAGTTGCCGGGTCGCCTCGATGCCGTCGAGCAGGGGCATCCGGATGTCCATGACGACCACGTCGGGGCGCAGCCGCCGCGCGGCCTGGACCGCCTCGTGGCCGTTCTCGGCCTCCCCGACGACCTCCATGTCGGGCTGCGCGGAGAAGATGGTGACGTAGCCGGTCCGTACGAGTGCCTGGTCGTCGCAGACGAGCACGCGGATCGGTGGCGGCGCATCGCTCACGGGGTCACTCCTGAAGGGGCTTGGACGGAATCGTGGCACAGACCTCGAAGCCGCCTTCGCGCCGGGGACCGGCCTCCAGTTCACCATCGAGCATCCGCACCCGTGCACGCAGCCCGCTCAGCCCTCGTCCGCCCGCGGGGTCCGGCTTCCGCGTGACCGGCGCGACCACGGGTCCTTCGGTGGTCACCGCGATCTCGATGTGCTCCTCGCCGTGCCGGAGCAGGACCCGGGTCGGCATCCCGGCCGCGTACTTCATCGCGTTGGTGAGCGCCTCCTGCACCACCCGGTACGCGGCCAGCTCCACGTCCACGAGCTGCGGCCGCCGCTCGCCCCGCTCGCTGAACTCGACCGGCTGTCCCGACCTGCGGGCCTGCTCGACCAGGTCCGCCACCCGCCCCAGGGTGGGTGCCCGGCCCGCACGCGCCGGGTCCGCGGGCGCCGACTCGCCGGTCGCCTCCAGCACGCCGAGCAGGTACCGCAGCTCCGTCAGCGCCCGACGGCCGGTGTCGCTGACGGCCGACAGTCCCTCGCCGGCGCGGTCCGGCGCGGACGTGAGCAGGAACTGCGCCGCGTCGGCCTGGACCACCATGGCCGTCACATGGTGGGTGACCACGTCGTGCAGCTCGCGCGCGATCCGCGCCCGCTCGGCGGCCGTGGCCACCTCGGCGGCCAGCCGCCGCCGCTCCGCCTCTTCCGTCCGCCTTGTGCGCACCGTGCTCCCCACCAGCCAGATCGCGGCCAGAGCGAGGTAGTACGCGAGATAGTCCGGGATCGACTGCGGTGAGCCGAGGCGGTCCAGTACGACGGCCAGCACGGCGTAGCCCGCACTCGCCACGGCGGTCAGGCCGTGGCGGAATCGGACCTGATGGGCCCCGGCGGAGTACAGGGCCAGATACAGCCCCACACTCGCGAACGTCGTCGCGAAGCCCAGCGCCTGGTGCACGGCGAACGCTCCCGCGACGACGGCCAGACAGGCCGCGGGCCACCGGCGGCGGACCGCCAGCGGCAGGGTCTGGGCCAGGACCAGCCCGACGCTCAGCGCGTTCGCCGGCCGCTCGTTCAGATCGCCGATCTGCCCACCGAGGTTGGACAGGGTCGGTACGAAGGCCAGCGCGGTGAGCACCAGCGCGAGGACGCCGTCCTTGAGGAAGGCATCCCGCTCCTGCCACCAGGCGAGCGGCGCCCGGAACAGCGGGGCACTCCAGGGCGCCTGACGGGACATCACTTCCGTTTCCTCCAGTCGTCCGGTCTCAGCCCTTGCTGCGCCGCCCGGGCCGTAGAGCGCCGCTCCGGCGGGCGAGAGCGAACATGGGCACGGCGAGAGCCACGCCGATGAGGACGGGCACGATCGACGTCTCCAGGCCGAAACTGCCGCCGGTCAGCAGGGCGGAGCCGTGGACGTCGACGGTGAACAGACCCTCGGGGGCGTGTCCGGAGACCGGGATACCGAGCAGCTCCTCCGTGGTGTTCCAGGCGAAGTGCAGACCCACGACGAACCAGATGCTACGCCGCCACAGGAACGCGGCACCGAGCAGGACGCCCGCCTCCAGAGCGATCGCCAGTCCGCTCCACGCGCTCGCTCCCGGGGCGCCCAGGTGGGCGACACCGAAGAACAGCGAGGTGATCACGATGGCGGCCCGGCTGCCCCACAGCTGCTCCAGGGCCTGCAGGGCAAGACCGCGGAACAGCAACTCCTCGGTGACCGCGGCGCCGATCTGCACCGCGACCGTGGTCCACACGACCGACATGAAGCCGTTGCCCGCCCAGGAGAACGAGTAGCCCCCGAACGCCGTGATCAGGAGGGCCGATACGAGGATGAAGCCCACGCCGATCCCGCCGCCGAGCAGCGCCTCCCGGCCGGCCCCGCGCCGGGCGATCTCCGGCGTGGAGCGCCGTGCGACACGGCGCATGACCCACCAGTACACGGCCACCGCGGCGGCCGCGCCCAGCACCGGCACCGGGCCGGGGCCGGTCGCCGTCAGGCCCGAGACCAGGCCGACGCCGACGATGCCCGCCGCCATCCAGCCGAGCGGAGAGCGCACGATACGGCGGAAACGCCCACCGCGGCCGTCCGGGCCGGTATTCGGGCCGGTATTCGGGCCGGAGCCTGTGTCGTGCTGCGTGACGGACGTCGTGCCCATGGTGGCCTCCCCGGTAGTGGTCGCACCTGCGGCGACTTGATGACCACGCTAGGAATTTGCCGACGTCGGCGAGTCACCCGCGCATGGACAACTCCTGTAGCTCTCACGGGGGATGCGCCGAACGCGGGTCACGGTGCCGACTGGATGTCCCCGCGTGTGGAGGACGCGATGGTGTCGCTGTGGGCGAAGTCGCCCGGGGGGATGCCGGGGTGGTGTCCGAGGCCGACCGGGGGCGCCGCCGCGGCCGAGGGGCCGAGGGTGAGGCGGGAGACGATGCGGTAGCGGTCGCCGCGGTAGACCGAGTGGACGTATTCGACGGCCTGACCCGTGGTGTCCGAAGTGAGCCGCTCGAAGAGCAGCGCGGGGGACAGCTCGGGCACGTCGAGCAGTTCGGCCTCGGCCCGGGTGACGACGGTCGGCTCGATCGCCTGCACGGCCTCCTGGACGTGCACGCCGTGCTGTTCGCGCAGGTGCTCGTACAGGTCGCCGGCTTCCAGTTCCTGGGCGGACAGGGTGGGGACCAGGTCGGCCCTGATGTGCAGGTGCTCGATGGCCATCGGGGCGCCGTCGACCAGGCGCAGCCGTGCCACGTACACGATCTCGGCGGCGGGTGAAAGGCGCAGCTTGCGGCCCACGCGCGCGCCTGCCGGGATGGTGGTGAACTCCAGCAGACGGCTCGACCAGGTACCGGAGGCCTGAGGCACCGTCATGGCCTGCTGGGCGGAGACGAGTTCCTGGGTGATCTTCTCGGGTGCCACGAACATGCCGCGGCCGTGTTCCCGTACGAGAAGACCCGCGGCGACGAGCTCGTCGACCGCCGCGCGCAGGGTCGGGCGGGACACGCCCAGCTGGGCGCACAGGGAGCGCTCGGAGGGGATCGCGTCGCCCGGGCGGTGCGACTCGACGAGGTCGAGGATGAAGTCGCGCACTCGCTCCCGTTTGAGAACTGCGCCTGGTTCGTCGGCCTTCATGTTGCCCTCCCTGATGCGCGGATCCCCGGTTGACCAGTTGACCAGTCGGTGCCCGTGGCCGGTCCCTTGGTCGGGAAAGTGTAACTGCCGCCGACCAAATCCCTTACGGACGCAGGGGGTTGACGCCGCGATTGGTCTATGCCACCTTCATCCACACATCGACAGATGAGCTGTCCAGTGGCCTCACTGGTCAAGTGGTCAGGCCCTCCAGGGGTGAACCCCACACGACCCGTTCCGGAGGCGAGCCATGCCCGCACTCGTGCCTCACCCCACCCAAGCCGCGTTCCGGCCCGGTCACTTCGCCCTCGACGACAGCACCGCGCTGCACATCGGCCCCGGCGCCGAACCGGCCGTAGACCTGCTGCGCACCTTGCTCGCCCCCGCCACCGGACTGGCTCTACGACCGTCCCCGGGCGGCCAGTTCACGCTGACGCTCGACTCCGGCCTCGGCGACCTGGGCGACGAGGGGTACGTCCTCACCATCGACCCGCACGCCCTGTTACTGCGTGCCGCGCACCCCACCGGCCTGCTGCGCGGTATCCAGACGATCCGTCAACTCCTGCCCCCGCAGGCCCTGTCGGCGAACCCGCAGCGCGGCACGCCATGGCTGTTGCCGTGCGTCGACATCACCGATGTCCCGCGGCACCCCTGGCGCGGCGCGATGCTGGACGTGGCACGCCACTTCCAGCCCGTCTCCTATCTGCGCCGGTACGTCGATGTCCTGGCCCTGCACAAGATCAGCGTGTTCCATCTGCATCTCACCGACGACCAGGGCTGGCGGATGCCGGTCGCCGCCTATCCCAAGCTCACCGAGATCGGCGGCCACCGTGCCGAGTCCCAGCAGGGCCCGGCCGGCAGCGGCACGTACGACGGCGTCCCGCACAGCGGGGCGTACACGCGGGCCGAACTCGCCGACCTGGTCCGGTATGCGGCCGCTCGCGGCGTCACCGTCATGCCCGAGATAGAGATGCCCGGACATGTACGGGCCGCCCTCGCCGCCTACCCCCACCTGGGCAACCACCCCGAGCGCACCCTCGACGTCTGGACGCGCTGGGGTGTGTGCGACACCGTGCTCGGCGTCCACGACGAGGTCCTCGACTTCTGCCGTACCGTCCTCGACGAGGTGATGGATGTCTTCCCCTCGCCGTACATCCACGTCGGCGGCGAGGAGTGCCCCACCACCGAGTGGACGCGCAGTGCCGTCGCCCGCGAACGAGCGGCGGCGGAGGGGCTGCCCAATCCCGAGGCCCTGCGCGGCTGGTTCCTCGGGCGGATCGGCGACCATCTGGTCCGGCGTGGGCGCCGACCGGTCGGCTGGGCCGAGACCGGGGCCGAACTGCCTCTGGACTTCACGGTGATGACGTGGCGCGACTCGTCCCACGCCTTGGCGGCGGCTCGTCGCGGCCACCCCGTCGTCAGCGCGTATCACCGGGCCACTTACCTCGACTACGCCCAGTCCACCGATCCGCACGAGCCACCCGCCCAGCCTGGAACCGTCGTAGATCTGCGCGCCGTTCACGCCCACGACGCCGTGCCCGAACACGCGGACGTCGACGCGGCCGGGCGGGTGCTCGGCACCCAGGCCCAGTTGTGGACCGAGTTCGTCGCGACGCCCGCCCACATCGAATACCTCACCTACCCACGCCTGTGCGCCCTCGCCGACCGCGGCTGGAGTGGCGCGAGCGACTGGGCCGACTTCCGGTTCCGGCTTGGCGCGCACACGGCCCGGCTCGATGCGCTCGGCGTCCAGTACCACCCCTGACCCCCGTCCCGTTCCGGGAATTCCGGGAAGCCCCCACCGTTCTGGAGAGGAACAAGGATGAGATTCGCGAAGAACCGGCTGCGCACCACCGCAGTCACCGCCGTAGCGGCGGCCATGGGCGCCGCCGCGCTCACCGCACTCCCCACCACCGCGAGCGCGGCGGCCGACGGGCTGAGTGTCCAGTACCGTACGAGCGCCACCGGGGCCAGTGCCGACCAGGCCGAACCCTGGTTCAAGGTGACGAACACCGGCACCGCGAGCGTGCAGTTGAGCGGAGTCAAGATCCGCTACTACTTCAAGGCCGACTCGGCGAGCGCGAGTTACCGCTTCGCCTGTTCCTGGGCCGTCAAGGGCTGCGCCAACGTCACGGGCACCTTCGGCACGCTCGCCAACCCGACCGCCACCGCCGACCGTTACCTGGAGATCGGCTTCACCTCCGGTGCCGGTTCGCTCGCCCCGGGTGCCGACACCGGCGACATGCAGCTGCGCTTCTACCAGTCGACGTGGGCGCCGCTGAACCAGAGCGACGACTACTCGTTCGGCGCCTCCCGGACGTCGTACGGCGACTGGTCCAAAGTCACGGCGCAGCTGTCCGGCACCACCCTGTGGGGCACGGCCCCCGCGGGCAACGAGCCGACGGACCCGCCCACCGATCCTCCGGCCGACGGTGCCGCGCTGTTCGACGACTTCAACTACAGCAGCCACAACGACCCGAACATCTCGGCTCACGGCTGGAGCGTGCGCGCCAACTCCGGCGGCCCCGGCGTGCCCGGCGCCACCTGGGCACCCGAGAACGTCACCTTCGCCAGCGCGGGCGGGAACTCCATCATGAACCTGGAGACCTCCACCGCCGGCACCGCGGCGAGCACCGAACACACCGAGATCCTCACCCGGGCGATGAAGTTCAAGAACGGCACCTACGCGGCCCGGGTCAAGTTCAGCGACGCGCCCAAGTACGGCCCCGACGGCGACCATCTCGTCCAGACGTTCTTCACCATCAACGACCTCAAGGCACCGCTGGCGGACGACTACGCCGAGTACGACTTCGAGTACCTGCCCAACGGCGGCTGGGGCGAGCCGTCGAACATCCTCTACACGACGTCCTGGGAGACCTACCAGGCCGACCCGTGGATTGCGGTCAACCAGCACAGCGAGAGCCGCCAGAGCTACGCCGGCTGGCACGACCTGGTGCTGACCATCGACAACAGCAGCATCAAGTACTACGTCGACGGACGGCTCTTCGGCACCCATGACGCCGCGTACCTGCCGGAGCGGCCGATGTCGATCAACTTCAACCAGTGGCTGATCGACCTCGCGGGCCAGACCAGCACCACGGGGCGGGCGTACGACCAGCAGGTCGACTACGTCCTCCACGTCAAGGACCAGGTCCTTACGCCGGCCCAGGTCGCCGCCAAGGTGACGGGCTACCGCAGCGCGGGCACCACGTTCCAGGACACGGTTCCCAGCAGCTGATCTCCGTACCCGGCGCCGGGGTCCTGTCGATCAACGGGCCACGGCGCCGGACACCGGCCCCGCCGATCAGCCTCCGCATGCACAGGCAGTAGCGGATGCGACGGCTACTCCCTGTTGAAGAGGCGCCTTGCAAGCACGACGTGGCTTCTGGGCGCAGCGACTACGGCTTGTTCAACAACTTTGTGGCAGCGCGGGTCACGTCTGCGCGGCTCCGTCGACAGCGGTGGTCATGATGTGACGGATACGTTCGCGTAGCAATTGATGCGTGCGGTCGTGGTGGTTACGTGGGTGCCACGCCATGCCGATCGTCAGGGACGGCAGCGCCAGGGGGATCGGGAACGTGCGCAGCCCGAGTGTGTTCAGCATCGGCCGTCCGAGTCCGGCCGGGGCAACGCTGACGACGTCCGTTTCGCGGGCCAGGAACAGCGCGGTCGCGACGCTGGGGACCACGGCCACCACGCGCCGGCTCAGGCCCAGTTCGGCGAGCTGCTCGTCGATCGGGCCGTGAGCTCGGCCGCGTCGCGACACGACGACGTGGTCGGTGTCGGCGAGCCGCCGCGGTGTGACGGTTTTCGTCCTCGTGAGTGGATGGTCCGGCCGTACGACGCCGATCAGTGTCTCCGTGAGAAGTGTTTCCGAGTGGATCTCCGGATCACCGGGACGCACGATCCCGATCTCCAGATCCACCAGTCCTTCGCGCAGGGCCGGGGTGTCCTCGAGGCTCTCCGGCCGCAACCGCAGTGAGATACCGGGCGCCTGGACCCGTAGATCGTCGAGGAGGGACGGGATGAAGGTCGTGGACAGCATGTCGTTGACCTGCAGGTCGAACGTGCGCACAGCGGTTCGGGGATCGGCGGTGTTCGACGGCGCGAACAGCGCTCGCGCCCGGGTGGCGACCGCGTGCACCTCACCACGCAGCTCCAGGGCCCGGGGTGTGGGCACGAGGTCGCGTCCGGCACGCACGAGGAGCGGATCGTCGAAGGCGCGGCGCAGTCGGGCCAGTGCGCGGCTCATCGCCGGTGGCGAGGTGTGCAGGCGTTCCGCGGCCTTCGTCACGCTGTTCTCGGCGAGCAGCGCGTCCAACGCCTCGATGAGGTTCAGATCAACGTAGTCCATCCCCGGATTATCACTGGCGAAAGAACTGCTTACCAAGGTTGCACTGGTGTGAATCGGCTGCGTTTCCTAACGTCGAACTCACTCGACGACATGAAGGAGGTCGCGGTGGACATCCGCATCTGCCCACCTCGCGACAGCAGGCCCCATGACGCTGTGAGCGCGCGTTGGGGGAAACATCGACTGCCGCTGTTCGATCTGGACACCACGGAAAGCAACCTGAATGATCACTCATGACCATCATGCGACCAGCGGTGACGCAATCTCCGAGGCCCGTCCGCGCCGGATTCCCTTCGCGGAGGTACGTGCCCGGATCGGCGAGCCCGAGGACCTGATCAAGGGCAAAATTCACGACCGCCTCGACGGGCACTGCCGCCGTTTCATCGCCCATTCCCCTTTCCTGGCGATGGCCACGTCGGACGCGACAGGACTCCCCGACAGTTCACCGCGCGGTGATTATCCGGGATTCGTCAAAGTACTCGATGAGCGCACGCTCGCCATTCCCGACCGGCCAGGCAACAACCTCGCCGACTCTTTTCGTAATCTCGCCGAGAACGACGGGATCGGGCTGATGTTCGTCATTCCCGGAGTGCGGGAAGTGCTGCGTGTCAACGGTCGTGCCTATCCCACCGACGAACCGGACGTGCTCGCCCGGATGCGCACCGAGGGAAAGGCGGCCCAGCTGGCGATCGTCGTGGAAGTGGCGGAGGTCTTCTTCCACTGCGGCCGCGCGCTGATCCGCTCCCGGCTGTGGGATCCGGCGAGCCAGGCCCTGGCCGAGGAACTGCCGCCGATGGGTGAGATCGCCGTCGACCAGATGGGGCTCGACGACGCAGATCCGACGGCGCTGGAAGAGATGCTCGAAGACGACTACCGGCACCTGTACTGAAGGCGGTACGGCCATGCAACGAACCATCCTTGAGAAGGTGGAGCCGGTCGCCGAAGGCGCGGTCTCGCTCCTCCTGCGCGGCGCCGACGGCCCGCTGGCCCCCTGGGAACCGGGCGCGCACATCGATCTGGCACTGCCCAACTGGCTGACCCGGCAGTACTCGCTGTGCGGAAACCCGACCGACCGCGACACGTACCGTGTCGCCGTCCGTCACGACCGGCTCAGCCGGGGCGGCTCGGAGTACATCCACCTGTTCCTCAATGAGGGCCGCACACTCGACGTCTCGGTGCCACGCAACAACTTTCCCCTGCTGCCCGCACAGGCGTACCTGTTCCTCGCCGGCGGGATCGGCATCACCCCCATCGTGCCGATGCTGACGGCGGCGGTCGAAGCGGGCGCTTCGGCGACGTTGGTGTACGTGGGCAGGTCCCTGGCCACCATGCCGTTCGCCGACGAACTGCGCGCTGCGCACGGCAGCCGGGTGCGCATCCACGCCACCGAGCAGCACGGCAGGCCCGACTTCGCCGCGGAGGCGGCAGCGCTGGACCCTCGGGCGCTGGTGTACTGCTGCGGCCCCATGTCGATGCTCGACGCGGCCGAGGCGGCGTTCCCCCCACAGCAGCTGCACATCGAGCATTTCCGGCCGGTGGCCAAGGAGTTCGCGCCCAACAAGCCCTTCGATGTGCGCTGCGCCCGGTCGGGACGGACTGTCCGGGTCAGTGCGGAGGACTCCATGTTGGACGCGTTGAACCACGCGGGATTCCGCATACCGTCCGGATGCCGTGAAGGCGTCTGCGGCAGTTGCGAGATCGCCCTCGTGGACGGAGAACCGGAGCACCGCGACGACATCGGCGCCCCGCCCGGTCACATGTACTGCTGCGTCTCACGGGCCCTCTCGTCCGACCTCACCGTCGACCTCTGACCCGATCCGTACCACCCCTCACATGCCGAACGCCGTGATCGCCGACCACCCCGGGAGAGATGCCCCGTGACCATCCATCCGCACCTGACGACGAAGGTCTGGCGCTTATGATCGACTGGCTCGAGCTGGCCGAATCAGTCATCGCCTCACCGTGGTTGTACGCGGTACTCATCGCGGTGTCCTTCCTCGACTCCTTCCTCCCGCTGATCCCGAGCGAACCCGTCGTGATCGTCGCAGGCGTCTACGCCGCCACCGGGCAGACCGACATCGTGCTCGTCATCGCCGCCACGACGCTCGGCGCCCTTCTCGGCGATCTCGTTCCCTACACGGTCGGACGGCTGTTGGGTGAACGCATACTCAAGCGCCTGCCACCCGGCTCCAAACGCCGGACGGCACACGACTGGTTCGCCCGCGAACTCGACGCTCGCGGCGGCTTCATCCTGGTGACCACACGGTTCATCCCGGTGGGGCGCTACCTGGCCACCTTGTCCACGGGGCTCGTCGGCTACCCGTTGGGCAAATACCTACTCTTCGTCGCGTTCGCCACCGCCACGTGGAGCGCCTACACCGCACTCACCGGCTACTTCGGCGGCGTCGTGTTCCAGGAGAACACGCTCCTGGCCATCGCCGTCGGTGTGGGGCTGGCGTTCGTGGTGACCGGTGTCATCGAAGGCATACGTTACCTCCGCCGCCGCAGGACTGCCGTCGCAGCGGACACAGCCATCGACTGACTCTTCCGCCCGCTGGTATTGATTGCGTCTGGGTAACTTATCAAGTCAGATACTTGCACTTGATGTTAAGTTACGGGGTCTCTAGCGTTCTCGGCATGAACCTCACCGTCCTCGCGGCCTCCGGCCGGACCGGAATCGCCCTCACACGACAGGCGCTGCGCCGTGGTCACACCGTGACCGCCATCGCGCGTGATCCCCAGCGGATCGCTCTGCCCGACTCCCCGAACCTGGGCAAAGTGGCGGGTGACGTGAACGACGCGGCCAGTATCGCCGGCGTCGTGGACGGGGATTCCGTGGTCCTTTCCGCGCTCGGCACGGACCGGGCCGGGGTTCTCCTGACAGGCGCCCGGGCCGTGGTCGCCGCCGGCCCACGGCGTGTCATCTGGCTCGGTGCCTACGGCACGGGCAAGTCGGCCGAAGTGGCGGGGGAGGGCGCGGGTGTGCTCGCGAGGGTGCTGGGTGACCGGCTGGCGGACAAGGTCGAAGCCGACAACACCGTTCTCGCGGCCGGGGGCACCGTCTTCCATGCCGGGATGCTGGCTGACGGGCCGGAAAGCCCTCGTCGGCGCACGGTCGGCCTGGAGGCCGCGCCTCCCTTCGACCTCGGTGCGCGGGTCAGCCGGGAAACCGTCGCTGCGGCGATGCTCGACGAAGCCGAGACGCCTGGTTTTCCCGGTGTCGTGGCCCTGCCGTTGGCGGAGTAGTCAGCAGGCGGTGATCTCCTCGATCGATGCCCGGACCTGCTCGCGGAGCCAGGCGTGGGCGGGGTCGGAGTCGTAGCGCTGGTGCCAGTTGCAGTTGATCGTCGCCGCCGGGGATTCGATCGGCAGCGGCCGGGCGACCAGGCCGAACGCCTCGATGAGCGGGCGGCCGAGGATCGCCGTGCAGGTGACCAGCGCGTCACTGCGGGCGGCGATCTGCAGGGCGGTGGACACCGTGGCCACCGCCGCGATCACCCGGCGCCGCAAGCCGTCGGCGGCCAGCGCGTCGTCGATCGGGGCGGTCAGGCGGCCACGCCGGGAGATCACCACGTGCGGCTGCGCCGCATAGGAGGCCAGGTCCAGTGCGGCGGCGCAAGGGTGGTCGGCGCGCATCGCCACGACGAGCCGGTCGTCGCCGAGCGGCTCGGACCGGAACTCGGGCTGAGTGGGCCTGTCGCCACCGAGTTCCAGGTCGACGCGGCCGTGTCGCAGGTCGTCGGTGTCGACGCGGTTCTCCGCCAGCACCCGCAACTGCACCCCGGAAGCCTGCTGTTGGATCCTGCCGACCAGTACCGGTACCAGTGACGCGGCCACCGCGTCGTGGCACTGGATCGTGAAGGTGCGCTCCAGTTCGTCCAGGTTCAGCTCACGGATCGGCGAGAGCACTTCGTGCGCCTGCCGGACCAGCCGGTGCACGTCCTCTCGCACCGACAGCGCGTACGGGGTGGGCGCCATGGAGTGGCCGGTGCGCACCAGGATGTCGTCCCCGGTGACGGCGCGCAGCCGGCCGAGGGTGCGGCTGACCGCGGGCGAGGACAGGTGCAGCCGCCGGGCCGCGCCCATCACGCTGCCCTCTTCGAGCAGGGCGTCCAGCACGGTCAGCAGATTCAAGTCCAATTGCATAGAAGTAAATCCTAGCCAGATACGGATCCACTTCAATCAACTCCACTTCAATCAACTCCAGGGGTGTCCCCATGAACCAGAACCTGCTTGCCGCGACCGTCCGCGCCGTCCGCCACGCCGGCGCCCGGATGATGACGCGCTATTCCACCGAGTCCCGTCAGTCCGGCCTCCCCGAACTGCTCGCGAACCTCCAGGCCAATGACGCGGCCGTCGTCGACACGTTGCGTCCCGCCTTGACCGAGGTGCTGCCGAGCGCGGGCTGGCTGAATGACGAACGCGGATCGGGACCGATGGCCGCGGGCGAGTGGTGGCTCATCGACCCGGTCGGCGGCAACGTCAACGCCGTGCACGGCATGCCCGACTGGAACATCGGCGTGAGCCTCGTCCGTGACGGCCGCCCGGTCCTGGCCGTGGTCTACTCTCCGGTCCTCGACGAGATGTTCACCGCGACCGAGGGCGGCGGGGCGTTCCTCAACGGTGTACGGCTTCAGGTTTCGGCCAAGACGTCGCTGGACGGCGCACTGGCCGGGACCGGCCAGGCCAAGCCGGGCCACGACCCCGACCTCGCCAAGCGGATGGGCGCCGCCGTCACCGCGATGCTGAACTCCGCTCTGTGCGTGCAGGTCTCCGTACCGGTCACCGGCCAGCTCGCCCAGGTCGCCGCCGGCCGGATGGACCTGCACTGGCAGCTCGACAACGTCCGCTCCCACGCGGCAGGCGTGCTCCTGGTCCAGGAGGCCGGTGGTCTCGTGACCGACATCGACGGCAAACCATGGCAGTCGGCCACCAAGAGCTACCTCGCCGCCGCGCCCGGCGTACACGCCGCCGCGCTGGACATCCTCACCGGCCTTCCCGAGCAGAACCCGCCTCGGACGAACAACCGTTAGATGCCTGCTGCGGCGTCGACGCCTTCTGTACGTCCGGCTGAGACTTCAGTCGCCCCCGCGATCACCGTGGCCGAGGCCAAGACCGCATCAGGGTGCGGTTGCCAGAACTGACGCCAGCACGGGGTCGGGGGCCAGCTTCGGCCGGTGCGACCTCAAAGGGATACTCCACGTGATCAGCCTCCGTTGCGCCAGGCCGAGAGTGGCGAGCCGGACGACCCCTTTACGAAGGGGCTGCGCGTGAACTGCAACTGGCTGGGGTCACAGTGAGAGGCCGTTCTCGCGACTCTCGCGGAGCTGGACGCGGCCGACGATGCTGACGATCAACATCGTGCACGGATGCTGTTGGCGCCCCCGGCAGGACTCGAACCTGCGGCCAAGCGCTTAGAAGGTGTCACGGGTTGAGCGATGTGCTCACCTGCGTCTTCGCTGGTCGCTCGCGAACGCATACTGTCAAAGCGCTTGCTGTCATTTCCGGGGGACCTTCGGCTGATGACCGCCCCTCGTGCCTTCGCCCTGGCTCATGGGGACAGGGCGAAGGCACGTTCGCGGCCTCTCAGTCGATGCAGAACTCGTTGCCCTCGATGTCCAGCATCGGGATGCATGAATCATTGCCGTCGTACAGCGTGCGCACGTGCACCGCACCGAGCGGGACCAGTCGTGCGCATTCCGCCTCTAGTGCGGCGAGGCGCTCTTCCCCTACGAGTCCGGTGCCGACCCGCACATCAAGATGCACCCGGTTCTTGGCGGCCTTCCCCTCGGGGACACGCTGGAGGTACAGCCGCGGGCCCACACCTGAGGGATCGACGCAGGCGAACCAGGAATCCCGCTGCTCAGTTGGCTGCGAGCGCCTGAAATCGTCCCAAGTGGCAAACCCCGCCGGTGGCGGCGGTATGACGTACCCCAGCACCTCGCACCAGAAACGAGCGAGCCGCTCGGGTTCTGCGCAGTCGAAGGTGACTTGGAACTTCTTGATCGGCGTCATCGGGTAACTGTATGGGCGCGTGCCGGCACCGAGGCTCCGAGCGCCATCTCCGTGCAGATCGAGGTCTGGCGTGACGTGAGTTGGTGACGGGCGGTGGTGTCCGCGACCGGGAGTGGAACCACCTGGGCTTCCGCGCAGCGCGGGGCGGACGGGGTACTACCGGTCGTGCAGGATGTCGGGCCGCGTCACGGGCACGATGGTGATCAAGTCGCCGAGGCCCTTGAAGTCGTCCGGGTTGGTGGTGAAGAGGGGGAGTTCCTCGGCGGCCGCGATGGCGGCGATCATCAGGTCGGCCACACGGCGACGGGGCTTGCGGCCTGCGGAGACGACGGCGGCGCAGATTCGGCCGTAGAGGCGGGCCGCTTCCACGTCGAAGGGGATGGGGTCGAACTCATTCTCGGCGCGCTGCAGGACGTCCATACGGCGGGCCCGCTCGGCGTGTTCGTCGTAGTCGCTCTGCTCGTCGCTGCCGCGTACCTGATGGGGGCCTGCGGAGAGTTCCGCGAGGGTGATGGCGCTGATGGCCATCTCGGCGGGCAACTCGTCGGCGTCGATCCACTTGCGCAGGATCATGATGTTGGTATCGAGCAGGCCTTGCTCGTGCTCAACGGGCATACGGGTCGTCCAACTCCTGCTCGACGACGGCGTTCTGGTCGTCGCGAAAGGCGTCCAGCGAGATGTCAGGGGCAGTGCGTGACATGGACGCGAACTCGGCACGGGGAACGAAGCGGCGACGGCGGCGGAGCGGGATCAGCTCGCCGACACGATGCCCGTCGCGGGTGACGGTGAACGCCTGTCCTCCCTGGACGGCGTCCATGATCTCTTTGGAGCGGGTGCGCAGATCGCGCTGAGTGATCTCGGGCTGCGCTGTCATGCTGCCGATGATAACGAGCTGTGCTACTCGGTGCTACGCCGTGCTTCGGGTATGGATTTGCCGGCGCCAGTCATTGTCGCCACGACGCACGGTTTGTCTGTATCCACAGTCGCGCATAGGTGAAGGCGCTTGCTCACAGAGCGATGCGCATCCGGACATGAAAGAGCCCCTCACGCGTTTCCGCAGGTGAGAGGCTGTGTGCGCCCCCGGCAGGACTCGAACCTGCGGCCAAGCGCTTAGAAGGCGCCTGCTCTATCCACTGAGCTACGGGGGCCGGTGGTGGCTTGTGTCGTGGTGCCCGGGCGGGGGCTGGTCCGTGACATTGCCGGGGACAAGGATAGGGCTCCCCGATCCGTGTCCCTGTTGCTTCGCCTCCGTGGCTCGATGTGGAGGTTCGGTGAAGCGGTCCTGATAATCGCAGGCAGGTACGAATCGTGCATCGCTTTTGGCGTCTCGCACCTCGGGTGTTGTGCACTCGTTATGCCTGGGCTTTGCCCTCGCCCCACTCGTCCCTTCCATCCCTTGTGTCCTGTCGGCGCGCAGACATGCTCATATGCTTCAGATATCCCCTAAAATTGGGCATTCTTCGCATGTGGTGACCTTGGACGTACGGCCTCAGCTGCTCGATGCACTCTCTGCCCTGCGCGACCGTGTCGCCGCCGCACGCTTCCCGCTGCCCCTGGCGGGGGCGGCACGCGCGCGTGCCAACCGCGACGAACTGCTCGCTCAGCTCGACGATTACTTGGTGCCCCGGCTCAGAGAGCCTGAAGCGCCGCTGCTCGCCGTGGTGGGCGGATCCACCGGGGCCGGGAAGTCGACGCTGGTCAACTCCCTTGTGGGGCGGCGGGTCAGCGAGGCGGGGGTGCTGCGCCCGACGACGCGGACTCCGGTGCTGGTGTGCAACCCGGAAGACCATCATTGGTTCAGCGGCATGCGGGTGCTGCCCGACCTCACGCGCGTGTGGATGCCCCATCAGGACCCCGGCGACGAGCTACTCCTGCCGGGCGAGAACCCCGCGCGCGTGCTGCGGATCGAGACCGCCGACACCCTGCCGCGCGGGCTCGCCCTTCTCGACGCGCCCGACGTCGACTCCCTGGTGGCCGACAACCGTGTCCTCGCCGCGGAGCTGATCTGCGCCGCCGACATCTGGCTGATGGTCACCACGGCGGCCCGGTACGCCGACGCGGTGCCCTGGCACCTGCTGCGCACCGCCAAGGAGTACGACGTCACCCTCGTCACCGTCCTGGACCGGGTGCCCCACCAGGTCGTGTCCGAGGTGTCTCGGCAATACGCGGCGCTGCTCACCAAGGCCGGACTCGGCGACGTACCCCGGTTCACGGTGCCCGAGCTGCCCGAGTCGGCCTGGGGCGGCGGGTTGCTGCCGGCCACCGCTGTGGCGCCGCTGCGGACCTGGCTCGTCCAGCAGGCGCAGGAGCCGGCCGCCCGACAGCACTCGATGGCCCGTACGGTGTACGGCCTTCTGGAATCACTCCGGTCCCGGATGCCCGAGCTGGCCAGCGCCGCCGCCGCCCAGTACGCCGCCGCCCTGCGGCTCACCGCCGCCGTCGACTCGGCCTACGACAGCGAGTACGCGCGCGTGCGGGGCCGCTTGCAGGCGGGCGCCGTGCTGGCCGGCGGCGCCCTGAAGCGGTGGCGTGCCTTCCCGCTCGACTGCTCCGCGGGCGAACTGCTCGACGCCCTTGTGGAGAGCCTTGCCGCCCTCCTGCTGTGCGCCGTCACCGCCGCCGACGAGCGCGTCGACGACGCCTGGCGGCGCGAACCCGCCTCCGGCGCCCCCGGGCTCGCCGACCGCGATCCGTCGCTGGAGAGTGCCGAGCACCGGATCGGGATGGCCGTACGACGGTGGCGGCGGGAACTCGAGGAGTTCGCCGAGGAAGAGGTACGCGACCTCGACCGGAGTGTCGCGCCCGATGCCGAGGTGGTCGCCGCCCTCGCCGCCACCGCCCTGCTCGGCGGTCGCCGGACGCGGTCCGGTGGCGAGGCGCTCGCCGAGCGGATCGGCGCGCACGGGGCGCTGCGGCTGCGCGACCGGGGCGGACGGCTGCTCGCCGACCACCTGGACCGGGTCATGCACACCGAACGCGAGCGTCGTCTCGCCCCGCTCGACGCACTCGACGTCCACCCCGAACCTCAGGCCGAACTCATCGCCGCGCTGTCCGTACTGCAGAAGGAGAGGTGACCGGTGACCGCCATCACTGACCGCGACCACACCGAGCACACCGAGCACGCCGAGCGCCCGGAGGGCGTGGCCCCCGAGGACACGCGCGTCGATATCGAGCTCCCTGGAGAGCACGATTCCAGAAACAGCTTCCCTGGGGACAGGACGAACAGGCCGAACAGGGAGAGCGCGGCCGGCGACCTTGGGGAGGGTTCTGACGGGGAGAGTGCGTCCATGGGCAGCGGGTTCTTTGATGCAGAAGCAGAAGGCGACCTCGACGAGCACGCGCGCGTGGGGGACGGGAGCGGCGGATTCGGGCGTACGGAGGAGACCGGGCGCGGAGAGTCCGGGCGCGGGGAGACCGGGGCTGCCGGGCCCGCGGAGGTCGGGCGGGATGAATCCGGGGGCGGGGATGCCGACCGGGGAGACTTTGGCCGACGGGACGCCGGCCGTCCTGACTCCGGCCGCGCTGACTCCGGGCACGGTGAATCCGGTCGTACGGAGTCCAGTCGTACGGAGTCCGGTCGTACCGAATCCGGCCCCGCGGAGTCCGGCGGTGCCGAATCCGTCAGCCCCTGGGACGACGGGCTGATCGCACGGCGGGTCGACGAGAGCGCTGCCGCTGAGCCGGTCGTCGTCGTGGAGAGCAGGCGTCCCGGACCGCAGACGGTGGCGCCGCTGGCGTACGACGGGCCGCTGCGGTCGCGGCTGGACGCGCTGCGCGAACTGGTGGGGCTGTCCCGTACGCGGCTCGACAGCAAGACGCTGGCCGAGGCGGGGCGCGTCCTCGACGAGGCGGCGGCGCGGCGCAGGCTCTCCGGGCAGCACACCGTCGTGGCGATCGCGGGCGCCACCGGCAGCGGAAAGTCGCAGCTGTTCAACGTGCTCGCCGGAGTGAACATCTCGGAGACCGGGGTGCGTCGGCCCACCACCGCCGCCCCCATCGCGTGCAGCTGGAGCGACGGTGCCTCGTCCCTCATCGACCGGCTCGGCATTCCGGGACGGCTGCGGCGGCGCCCGGTGCAGAACCCGGACACGGAGGCCGAGCTGCGCGGGCTCGTCCTGGTCGACCTGCCTGACCACGACTCGGCCGCCGTACAGCACCGCGAGCAGGTGGAACGGGTCCTGGCGCTCGTCGACGCGGTCATCTGGGTGGTCGATCCCGAGAAGTACGCCGACGCCGTGCTGCATGAGCGCTATCTGCGGCCGATGGCGGGGCACGCGGAGGTCATGTTCGTGGTCCTCAACCAGATCGACCGGCTTCCCGGGGAGGCCACCGACCAGGTCCTCGACGACCTGCGGCGGCTGCTCGACGAGGACGGCATCGCCCTGGGGGAGTACGGCGAGCCGGGCGCGACCGTGCTCGCGCTGTCCGCGCTCACCGGGGACGGGGTCGGGGAACTGCGGGAGGCGCTCGGCGAGTTCGTGGCGGAACGCGGGGCAGCGGCACGTCGGATCGCGGCCGACGTGGACGCCGCGGCCTGGCGGCTGCGGCCCGTGTACGCCACGGGGCGGCGCAGCGGGCTCAGCGAGGAGGCACGGGAAGACTTCTCCGCGCGGCTCGCGGACGCGGTGGGCGCGACCGCCGCCGGCGAAGCCGCCGAACGCGCGTGGCTGCGCAACGCGGGTCGCGCGTGCGGCACACCCTGGCTGCGGCTGTGGCGGTGGTTCAACGACCGGCGCGAACCGCCCACCGGGCGGCTGTCGTTGCGTACGCACAACGACGAGGAGGTCACGGCCCGGCAGCGTGTCGAGCAGGCCGTGCGGGCGGTGTCCGACCGCGCCTCGGCGGGGCTGCCCGGGCCCTGGGCGCAGGCGGTGCGGGAGGCGGCCGTGCGGGGGGCTCAGGGGCTGCCCGAGGCGCTGGACGAGCTGGCCGCGCGGGCCGGACTGCCTCCGGGGCGACCGCCGCGGCCGGGCTGGTGGCCGGTGGCCGTGCTGGCACAGGCCGCCATGACGATCCTTCAGGTCGTCGGCGGCATCTGGCTGACCGGGCAGATCTTTCAGGTCATGGCGCCGAACCTGGGCGTGCCGGTGCTGCTGATGGTGGCGGGCATCGTGGGCGGTCCGCTCGTCGAATGGAGCTGCAAGCTGGCGGCCCGGGGGCCGGCACGGCGGTACGGGCTGGAGGCTGAGCGGCGATTGCGGGAGGCCGCTGCCGGGTGCGGGCGGGCGCGGGTGCTGGATCCGGTGGCGGCGGAGCTGCTGCGGTATCGGGAGGTGCGGGAGCAGTACGGCAGGGTGCTGGGGGCGGAGGCCGTGGTGAGGTGAGGGCCAGGAAGCAGTGGTGAGGTGAGGGGCGCGGAGGCTCGGGCGCCTGTTCGGGTGACGGAGTTTTCCACAGGCGGGCGGTGGTCCACAGCGCTCAGCGGGCTCGGCCCGGCGGAGGCAGTCTGGCTCTGCGGCGATCGCGGCGGACGCGGTGGTCGCGGAGGCGGCGACGTACCTGGTGTACCGGGTCGTCGCGGCAGACGCAGCCGTACGGGACGGGCCCGTCGGCGTATCCGCCCGGGGTGAACCGCTCGGGGCGAGGGAGGGGTTGTGATGAACGAGACCATGGTCTGCGCGGTGGGGAACGTGGCGACGCAGCCGGTGTACCGGGAGCTGGCGTCGGGCGGTTCGGCGAGGTTCCGGCTGGCGGTGACCGCGCGGTATTTGGACCGCGAGAAGAACACCTGGACGGACGGGCACACCAACTTCTTCACGGTGTGGGCCAATCGGCAGCTGGCCACGAATGTGGCGTCGTCGCTGTCGGTGGGCGACCCGGTCATCGTGCAGGGCAGGCTGAAGGTGCGTTCGGACATGCGTGAAGGGCAGAGCTGGACGTCGGCCGACATCGACGCGGTGGCGATCGGGCACGACCTCTCACGGGGCACATCGGTCTTCCGGCGCCCGAACAAGCCGGACATGGGGGCGGCTGGCGCGGCGCCCGCGCAGTCGGAGCCCAGTTGGGAGACGCCGCCGGGGGACAGGGTGGGCGCGGAAGCCCAACGAGAGCCGGAACCCGTGGCGGTGACGTGATGTCACCTTCGCCCGGAGCCGACTGAACTACGGCTTATCGGCGAATGCGCACCGCGCCACAGCAGTGGATTTGTCGATAAGCCCCGCTCACCAGCGGTCTTGGCGATAACGATTCCGAGTCGGATCGGCTGTCCGACGGTATCCCCGGGAGGCGTGGTGCGCCACGTCCTTAGGATGCGGAGCGTAGCTCTTGGGGCTTCTGATGCTGCTGGTGGGACCGCACCCCCCACGTCAACGGGTCCTGCTCGAAGGGGAATTCTGTGTTTTCTTCGTTCTCTGCGCCGTCCGTGCGCGGGCGAGGGGCAGTCCGCCTCGCCGTGGCGACGTTGGTGTCCGGGCTCGTGGCCGTCACCGGTGTGATGGCCGGGGCCGGCTCGGCCGTCGCGGACGGGACGGCGCAGAACCAGGGCGGTGCGACCGCCACCATAGGTGGCCTGAAGACGTACGGCGCGGCCGTGATCCACGACGCGGCCGGGGACCAGGAGCTGTCGGCCGGCCTGTTCGAGATGTCCGTCGAGGGCGGCGGCATGCTGCAGACGTACTGCGTCGACATCCGGAACCCCACGCAGAAGGACGCCAAGTACCACGAGACGCCCTGGAGCGGTACCTCCCTGGGCTCCAACAAGGACGCCGGCAAGATCCGCTGGATCCTGCAGAACTCCTACCCGCAGGTGAACGACCTCGCGGCGCTCGCCACCAAGGCCGGCGTCAAGGGCGGTCTCTCCGAGCAGGACGCGGCGGCCGGCACCCAGGTGGCCATCTGGCGCCACTCGGACGACGTGGACGTCGATGCCGTCGACCCGCAGGCCGAGAAGCTCGCGGACTACCTCGAGAAGAACGCCCGTGACGTGGCGGAGCCGAAGGCGTCGCTGACCCTGGACCCGCCCGCGGTCTCCGGCCGCTCCGGCGAGCGGCTCGGCCCGGTGACGGTGCACACCAACGCGGACTCCGTGACGGTGACACCGCCTGCCGACTCCGCCACGAGCGGGGTGACGATCGTCGACGGAGACGGCAAGGCCGTCACCTCCGCCGCCGACGGCAGCCAGGTGTTCTTCGACGTCCCCGAGGATGCCGCGGCCGGGTCGGCCGAGCTGACCGTGCAGGCCTCGACCACCGTGCCGGTGGGCCGTGCCTTCACCTCCGAGAGCCGCAGCCAGACCCAGATCCTGGCCGGCTCCAGCGAGTCCACGGTCTCGGCGACGGCGAGCGCGACCTGGGCAGAGCAGGGCCCGATACCCGCACTGTCCGCGGTGAAGAACTGCGCGGCCGGGGGCGTGGACCTCACCGCGGCCAACAAGGGCGATGAGGACTTCACCTTCAAGCTGATGGGGATCGAGCACACCATCGCCGCCGGCGAGTCCCGGACGGTGACGATCCCCCTGCAGGAGGACCAGGCGTACGACTTCACCATCGAGGCACCGGGCGGTTTCCAGAAGCGGTTCACCGGCGTCCTCGACTGCCGGACAAAGGGCAGCGACAGCGGCGACTCGACCCAGCTCCTCACCGAGCCGAGCCCCGCCACGGTCGGCGGCACCACCCCCGACACCAACCTCGCCGAAACCGGCAGCTCCGGCGCCACCCCCGTAATCGGCGGCACCGCCATCGCCCTCGTCGTGATCGGCGGCGGCGTCCTGGTCCTCGTACGCAACAGGAAGACGCCTGGACAGGGCTGAGCGATACGGATCCTTGGCAACTCAACAGCGAATCCGCAGGTGCCTGTGCGGCGGGGTAAAGAGAGCGTAAGGCGGCAGTCCTCATAGGCGGGCGTACCTGGTGGAGGGTGCAAGCGCCTGTCAGGATCAGACAGTGAACGAGCCTTCGATTTCCCGGAGATTGAGCAGAGCCCTTGACTGGGCAGGGCCGCTCCCATCCGCCCTCCTTCTTTGGAGCGGCATCAGTGACTACCGCGCCGGTGGGTCTGTGGGTTGGCCGATTGGCGGAGCGCTCCTGGTTCTGAGCAGCCTCTGGGTCGTCTATCGCGGGATGCCGCACAGGAGCGGCACGACGACCGAGTCACCGTAGACGTACAGCAGGGTGACCATCGACGACCGACAGCGGCAGTCGAGCCACCGCCGCCACCAGCGAAACCCCAGGTCAGGGGTCCCCGGCCATACCCGTTTCCCCCGAGGGGTAGCGGTCGGGCAAGATGGGGTGTATCTGCCCACTGCCAGAATTCAAGCTGCCGGACGGTTTCTCTTGGCTGAGTACATCTACACCATGCGCAAGACGCGTAAGGCGCACGGCGACAAGGTCATCCTTGACGACGTGACGCTGAGCTTCCTGCCCGGCGCGAAGATCGGTGTGGTCGGTCCGAACGGTGCCGGTAAGTCCACCGTTCTCAAGATCATGGCCGGACTCGAGCAGCCGTCGAACGGCGATGCCTTCCTGTCGCCCGGCTACTCCGTCGGCATGCTCCTCCAGGAGCCGCCGCTGGACGAGTCCAAGACGGTCCTGGAGAACGTGCAGGACGGCGCTGCCGAGATCATGGGCAAGCTCAAGCGTTTCAACGAGGTCGCCGAGCTCATGGCGACCGACTACTCGGACGCGCTCATGGAGGAAATGGGCAAGCTCCAGGACGACCTGGACCACGCCAACGCGTGGGACCTGGACACGCAGCTGGAGCAGGCCATGGACGCCCTGGGCTGCCCGCCCGGTGACTGGCCCGTCACCAACCTCTCCGGTGGTGAGCGCCGCCGCGTGGCGCTGTGCAAGCTGCTGCTCGAGGCCCCCGACCTGCTGCTGCTCGACGAGCCCACCAACCACCTGGACGCCGAGTCCGTGCAGTGGCTGGAGCAGCACCTCGCGAAGTACGCGGGCACCGTCGTCGCCGTGACCCACGACAGGTACTTCCTCGACAACGTCGCCGAGTGGATCCTCGAGCTGGACCGAGGCCGCGCCCACCCGTACGAGGGCAACTACTCCACGTACCTCGACAAGAAGGCCTCCCGCCTCAAGGTCGAGGGCCAGAAGGACGCCAAGCGGGCGAAGCGGCTCAAGGAAGAGCTTGAGTGGGTGCGCTCCAACGCCAAGGGGCGTCAGGCCAAGTCCAAGGCGCGGCTCACCCGTTACGAGGAGATGGCCGCCGAGGCGGACAAGATGCGGAAGCTGGACTTCGAGGAGATCCAGATCCCGCCGGGCCCGCGTCTGGGCAACGTCGTGGTCGAGGTCAACAACCTCTCCAAGGCGTTCGGTGAGAAGGTCCTCATCGACGATCTCAGCTTCACGCTGCCGCGCAACGGCATCGTCGGGATCATCGGGCCGAACGGCGCCGGCAAGACCACGCTCTTCAAGATGATCCAGGGTCTGGAGGATCCTGACTCCGGCAGCATCAAGGTCGGCGACACCGTCAAGATCTCGTACGTCGACCAGAGCCGCGAGAACATCGACCCGCAGAAGTCGCTGTGGGCCGTCGTGAGTGACGAGCTCGACTACATCAATGTGGGCCAGGTGGAGATGCCCTCGCGGGCGTACGTCTCCGCGTTCGGCTTCAAGGGTCCCGACCAGCAGAAGCCGGCCGGCGTCCTCTCCGGCGGTGAGCGCAACCGGCTGAACCTCGCGCTCACCCTCAAGCAGGGCGGCAACCTGCTGCTCCTCGACGAGCCGACGAACGACCTCGACGTCGAGACCCTGTCCAGCCTGGAGAACGCGCTGCTCGAGTTCCCGGGCGCGGCCGTGGTCGTCTCCCACGACCGGTGGTTCCTGGACCGGGTCGCCACGCACATCCTCGCCTACGAGGGTGACTCCAAGTGGTTCTGGTTCGAGGGCAACTTCGAGTCGTACGAGAAGAACAAGATCGAGCGGCTCGGCCCGGACGCCGCCCGTCCGCACCGCGCCACCTACAAGAAGCTGACCCGGGGCTGATCTGATCTTGCGGCACATCTACCGCTGCCCACTGCGCTGGGCGGACATGGACGCGTACGGCCACATCAACAACGTGGTCTTCCTCCGCTATCTGGAGGAGGCGCGTATCGACTTCCTGTTCCGCCCGGAGAAGGACTTCCAGCAGGGGTCGGTGGTGGCGCGCCATGAGATCGACTACAAGCGGCAGCTCGTCCACCGGCACACGCCCGTGGACATCGAGCTGTGGATCACCCAGATAAGGGCGGCCTCCTTCACCATCGCCTACGAGGTCAAGGATCCGGACCAGGTCTATGTCCGGGCCTCGACGGTGATAGTGCCGTTCGACTTCGAGGCGCAGCGTCCGCGCCGGCTCACGGCGGAGGAACGGGAGTTCCTCGCGGAGTACAGGGATGACGACGAGGAGGAGGCCGTCGCCGCATGACGGTGCTCCACCTCGCCGACGAGGGGGAGGCGGCGGACCTCGCGGCCTTCCTCTCCCGGCTGCTCCACTACGACCGTGGAGCCGCGGTGCGCCTGCAGGCGGCCGGGACCGCGCTCGCCGTCTTCGGGCGGCCGCCGTCCTTCGAGGTGCTGGCGATCCGTGCGGTACGGCTCGCCAAGCCGTACGAGAACGGGCTCGACGCCACGCTGGACGTGACCGTCTCCGCGGGTGAGCTGCTGGAGGCCTTGGACGAGCCGGCGGCCACCGCTGCCGTCCTGGCCGAGGTCACCGGGCCCCCGTGGGCCGGGGTGCTGCCGCCGCGTGGCGGGTGGCGGCCCGAGCCGGGGCTGCCAGCACCGGACGCCCTGCGGGCCATGGTCCGGGCGGGGGTCGCCGAATTCCGTTCCCGCACGCAGGAGTTGACGCCGGAGGAGCGTACGCGGGCCGCACTCGACCGGATCGGGCGGGAGATCTGGTCCCGGTCGGTCGGGGACACCCATCTGCCGGTGCGGGCCGTGCACGCGGCCCAGTCACTGGGCTTTCTCCGCGTACGACAGGACACGCACGCGCACGACGAGCCGCAGCTCGCGCTGTTCTCGTCGGGCGCCTGGCTCCGGCTGCGTACGCCGTACGGGTCGATCGCCGTACGCAGGGCGGGACTTGGAGCGCTGGACGTCAGCGTGTCCCGCTGAGCGCGCCAGCGCTCCGCTGGAAGGCCGGTGTGTCGCCTGCCGGTCCGTCGTGGCTGGTCGCGCAGTTCCCCGCGCCCCTTTGGGGCGCACACGCCGGAGGTCGGTCAGCCCGGTGTGTTCACCATCGATGCCGCCGCGTAGGTCAGGTAGTTCCACAGCGTGCGCTCGTGTTCCTCGGAGAGGCCGAGGTCGTCGACGGCGTCGCGCATGTGCTTCAGCCAGGCGTCGTGGGCCGCGCGGTCGACGGTGAAGGGGGCGTGGCGCATGCGCAGGCGCGGGTGGCCTCGGTTCTCGCTGTACGTCGTCGGGCCGCCCCAGTACTGGATCAGGAAGAGGGTGAGGCGCTCCTCGGCCGGGCCCAGGTCCTCCTCGGGGTACATCGGCCGCAGGATCGGGTCCTCGGCGACTCCCTCGTAGAAACGGTGGACGAGCCGGCGGAAGGTCTCCTCCCCGCCGACCTGCTCGTAGAAGGTCTGCTCCTGAAGCGTGCCGCGCCGAATCTCTTTCACATCACCCATGGTCTCAGACGGGGAGGACCAGGACTCAAGGCTTAGGACCACCGTCCCGACCGGTGGACCCCCGTACTGACTGGTCGATTCCGGTTCGACCGGTATGGGTGCTCGCCTCTCGGGCCGTCCCGCAGGAAAGTGGACGTATGGGTGCGCACGCTCTCGACAACGAACTCGACGACCTCGCCGCGTCGGCGCGGGCCGCGCTGGTGCGCGAGATCGAGCTGAGCGGGGCCTGGGCGGGAGACCCGGTGTGGCGGGAGGCGTTCGAGGCGGTGCCGCGCCACCTCTTCGTGCCGTACTACTACGTCGGGGTCGTCGGCGGCTATGAACGCCGGTGGGGCGAGAGCCCCGACCCGCGTACGCGCGAACGCTGGATGCGCGGGGCGTACGCCGATGCCCCGCTGGCCACCCGGCTGCGCGACGGCGAACTGGTCTCCTCCAGCAGCCAGCCCTCGCTCATGGCGATCATGCTGGTCGAGCTGCGGGTGGAGGACGGCAACCGGGTCCTGGAGATCGGCGCGGGCACCGGCTACAACGCCGCGCTGCTGGCCCACCGGCTCGGCGACGACAACCTGGTCACCACCGTCGACCTGGAACCGGAGATCACCGAGTCGGCCCGCCGGCACCTGGCCGCCGCCGGCTACCACCCGGCCGTCGTCACCGGCGACGGAGCGCGCGGGGTGCCGGAACGCGCCCCCTTCGACCGGATCATCGCGACCTGCACCCTGACCTCGATCCCGTGCGCCTGGCTCGCCCAGTGCAATCCCGGCGCCCGCATCCTGACACCGCTGGCCACCGGCCTGATCGCGCTGGAGGTACAGGACGCCGAGCACGCCGAGGGACGGTTCCTGCACACGCCCGCCTACTTCGTGCCGCTGCGCGGATCGGCCAGGCCCGACGCGGAACCGGCGCATCTCGGCGGCGTTCCGCGCCGGGCCCGGGAGCACGAGCTGTTCCGCTTCCTGCTGGCGCTGAGCCGCGGCAGCCTCGAACCGCAGGAGGCGTACGCGCTGTGGGAGCGCGAGGGGCAGCCGCAGCGGGAGCGTTACGGCGTGACGGTCAGCGGCGAGCGCGAGTGGGCCTGGCTGGACGACCCGGAGGGGCCGTACGCCTGGCCCCTCCCGAACGACCGGCCACGCCTGCTGACCGAGTGAGCGGACGCCACCGAGTGAGCGGAAGCCGCTAACCCCGGCGGATCGTGATCGTCGTCCACGCGCCCACGTGGACCCGGTCCCCGTCCTGCAGCGGCACCGGCACGAAGGGCTGGATGGGCTCCTCGGAGCCGTTCACCGTCGTGCCGTTCGTCGAGTTCTGGTCGACGACCGCCCAGCTGCCGTCCGGCTGCTGGACCAGCACCGCGTGCTGGTGCGAGACGCCCGGGTCCTCCGGCGGCACCGAGAGGTCGATGTCGGGGGTGTCGCCGGTGGAGTGGCGGCGGCGGCCGATGGTGACCTGGTTGCCGGTGAGCGTGCGCTGCTGCTCGGGCGAGTACGCGGGCAGGTTGAGGCCCGCTGCCTCGGGGCCGGAGCGCTGCATCATCGCCATGAAGTAGTCACGGTCCGGACCGATGGTCGCCAGCCAGGTCGCCGGCTGCTGCTGGTACGCCGGGCCGGGCGGGGGCGGAGCCTGGGTCGCGCCGGGCTGCGGGTAGCCGTAGCCGCCTTGACCGGGGCCGGGACCGCCGGGGCCGGGACCACCGGGACCGCCGGGGCCGCCGGGCGGGGAGAGCAGCCAGTCGTCGTCACCGCCGCCGAAGGACTGGCCGCCGGGCTGCTGCGGCCTGTTCGTCTCCTGCGGGAACGCGGGCGGGGCGGGCGGGCCGGACTGCTGGAACGCCTGCGCGGGATGCCCCGGACCACCGGGACCACCCATCGCACCTGGACCGTTGGGACCACCGGGTCCCATGGGACCACCGGGACCGTTGGGGCCACCAGGACCACCGTGACCGCCGGGACCACCAGGACCGCCGGGGTTCGGCCCGGGCGGCGGCGGGCCCTGCCGTGACGGATCGCCACCGAAGCCGGACGGACCACCGGGACCCGACGGACCACCGGGACCGGACGGACCACCAGGACCGGGCCGGCCGCCGTGACCGGGCTGGCCGCCCTGACCACCGTGCGGACCCTGACCACCGTGCGGACCCGGAGGACCAGGCGGACCGGGAGGACCGGGCGGGCCGCCCTGCCCCGACGGGTCCGTGCCGAACGGTGGGATCGGCTCGGCAGGCCGGTTCATCTGGGACGGACGCGAGCTCTGGTAGTCGTACGACTCACCGCCGCCGTACGACGGACCGGGCGGCGGCTGCTGCTGGAAGCGCACGGCCGGGCCGGGCGCCGGCTGGCGCGGGGCCGCGGGGGTGTACGAGGTCGCCGTGTTCGTCAGGAAGTTCCACCGGCACTCCTCGCAGAACGGCGCGCCGCCCTCACGCGGCGTACGGCACTGCGGGCAGAGCTCCGGCTCGGGGTCCGGGACGGCGGACAGGTGCGGGCGCCCCCCGGGGTGGGCGCCGGGCGGCGGCGGGGCCTGGGCCGGGCCGGGCTGCGGGTAGCCGTACCCGGCGGCCTGGGGCGGTGGCGGAGGGGGCGGGGGTACGGCACCGGCCATGCGGTGACCGCAGACCTCGCACCAGTCGTCGGAACCCGACTGGTGTCCGTTCGGGCAGGTCGGCATGTCGGCGCTTCCCCCTCTCCTTTCCGGCCGCGACGACCGGATTTCTCCAACCCCAAGGGGTCAGGCTCGCGTCTGTCTCAGGTCACTTCTTTACACGAACAGTCTTTGTAGACCGGGTCTCGAGGGTCATCTCATCGGCCTCCGCGACCTTCGCCTTCAGTCGCACAGTACCTGTCGCGGCGTCGACAACGTCCACCACCTTCGCAAGGAGTTTCGCGGTATCCGCATTTCCGGAGTCGCTGGCGAGCTGAACAGCGCGGCCCAGTTTGGCCGTTGCTCCATCGATATCGCCCGCTTTGCGCAGATCGAGCCCTTGTTGAATGGCTTGTGCCAGTTCGGCCTGGCCGGTGTAGTGGGCGACTTGGGGGTTGATCGACGTCGAGGCGACCATGTCGTCGGTCCACACGGCCCGTACGAGGCCCTGGGCGCCCAGGTTCTGGGCGGTCCCGTCGGGCTGCGGAATCACCAGGGAGACGCGGGCGGCGAGCATCTCCTGGCCGATGTTGGCGGCCGGGACCTCGACGCAGACGTGGTAGTCACGGGACTCGTCTCCCCAGGAGCCGGTGGGGTAGTCCCCGGCGCGCGGGCCGGACTCGGTGCGGCGTTCGGTCAAGTCCTCGACGGTGGGCGCGACTTGCTTGACGAATTTCACCGTGGTGCCCACCGGCGTCCACAGCCGCAGGGCGACGTCCGCGACCTCCTTGCCCATGGCCGTCTCCATCATCTGCGTGAAGTCGGCGGCGAGACCGGCCGGGTCGGCGACGATGTCGGCGCTGCCGAGCAGGGCGGAGGCGATTCCTGTGACTTCTTTCACTTCCCAGTCGGTGCCCACACCGCGGGCGTCACAGGTGAAGCGTCCGGCGCAGGAGTCGAGCGCGGCCTTCAGGGCCTCGGACGACTCGTGCTCGTTGCGGCCGTCGGTGAGCAGGATGCCGTGCCGGATGGCGACGTCCGCGGACGACAGCAGGCCGTCGGCGAGGCGCAGCCAGGTCCCGATGGCCGTACCGCCGCCGGCGCTGAGCTTGCGCAGCGCCTGCTTGGCCTGGTCGCGGGTGGTGGCGTCGGCGATCGCGAGGCGCCCGCCGCCCGGGTAGACCTCCTTGGCGACATGCGTGCCGCCGATCACCGCGAAGTGCACGCCGTCGCGCAGGGTGTCGATCGCGGCGGACGTGGCGTCCCGCGCGTTGCGCATCTTGGTCGGCGGATAGTCCATCGAGCCGGAGCAGTCGACCATGATCGCCACCGCCGCGTCCGGGCCCTGTCCCGGCGCGTAGAGGTGGGGTGCGGCGACCGCGCTTCCGATCGTGCCGCCGCCGGTCGCGGTCACGGTGACGATCGCGTTGACCTCGCGACCGCCCTCCGGCAGGTACTCGTTCTGATAGACGTCCACCGAGAACTGCGGCACGTTCGACTTCGAGAAATTGGCCATGCCTTCTCTGCTCCCCCTTGAAGATCTCCTGAAGATCCCCTCGAAAACCCCACAGGAACGGGGTGATGACTGTGTCCGGACTGGTCCCCTCCAGTCCGTTTCGTGCGGTGGCCTCAGGCCGATCCTGCCCCCTGCGGCGGGGCCGGGAACGGCACGACGGCCACTGTTACGTTGTCGTGGCCCCCGCCGTCGAGCGCGTGACCGACCAGGACCTGGGCGCTGTGCAGGGGGCGCACGGCGGCGTCGAGGGGGACGACCTCGGCCATCTCCTCGGCCGCCTCGGCGTAGTTCCACAGCCCGTCGGTGCACACCACCACTACACCCGCACGGTCCGGCTTGAAGGAAGCGGTGTGCGGCTCCAGTTCGTAGGCGTCGGCGCCGAGCCAGCCGGTGATCGCGTGGGCGCGCTCGTCGGCGTACGCCTCGGCCTCGCTCATCAGGCCCGCGGAGACCATCTGCGCGGCCCAGGAGTCGTCCTCGGTGAGCCGGGCCGGGTGGGAGCTGCGGTCCACCGGCACCCAGTAGGCGCGGCTGTCGCCGACCCAGCCGACGACCAGCAGTCCGGCGGTCACGATCGCGCCGACGAGGGTGCAGGCGGGGGCGTTCTGGTGCGGGGCGTGTTCGCGGGCCGTGGCGGGTTCCCCGGCCAGGGAGTTGACGGCGCGTGAGGCGGCGACGATCGCCTCGTGCATCGCCTGCTGCGGATGCGTGCCGCGCGGCAGGGCGGCCAGCAGCGACTCGCTCGCGGCCCGTGAGGCGGCGAGGGAGGCGTCGTCCGGGCGGGTCGCGGAGGAGACGCCGTCGCAGACGATCGCCACGGTCGCGGGGGCGCCGTCGGGCAGCGCGGTGCAGCCGAGGGCGAACGCGTCCTCGTTGCGGTGGTGGCGCAGACCGCGGTCGCTGACGGCGGCGACCGGGCCGGCGTCCTGTTCCATGTGGTCGCGCTCGCGGGGCTGGGCGTGCCCGCAGTTCTCGCAGTAGCCGTCGTTGTCGACGCGGCCGGAACGACAGGCGACGCACACGGTGGTGCCCTCCGGCGGGGACGTCAGGTCGGCGATGCGCGGGTCGGGCGCCTGGAGCGGGTACTCGTCGGGCTCCGGCGGGCGGTCGAAGCGGACACCGGAGGCGGGGGACACGGGGGAGCCCACCGGTGCCTGCGCGGGGATCGCGTGGCCGTCCGGGTCCGTGGCCGGGAGGTCGGCCGGCAGATGCGTGGCAGCGGGCCGGCCCGGGGCGATGGGCCAGTCCACATCGGCGGCACCGGCCGGCGGGGGCGGTGCCGAGCCGTTCATGGTGATCGTCGGTTGGTCCTCCGGTCGTGCGGGGACGGCGGACAGGTCGTATCCGCACGCACCGCAGAAACGGTCACCCGACTCGAGGGGTTCCTCGCAGCTCGGGCACCGGGACAGGGCGGTCTGCTGGGGCATCTGCGACATCAACTACACCCACGTCCGGGGGCGGTAACGATTGGCACGTTCCACCAGATCGATTCTCTCCTCGCCGCCTCGCGCGAGCCGGGCCAGCGTGCGGTACGAACGCTCCAGGCCGAAACGCAGTCCCCGCTCGTCCAGTCCGCTGCCGAGCAGCACCCGTCCCCCGGCGGCGGGGGGTACGGAACCCTGGCCACCGGAGAGTATCCAGTCCAGCGCACTGCCGAGGACTTCCGCCGACAACTGCTCGCGTCGCGCGGGGTCCAGACCGTACGCCTCCAGGGCCTCGACCTGCCCGGCGGCCGCCGTCAGGTCCTCCAGGAAGGGTACGTCGGTGGCGGCGGCCGTGCGCTGACGCAGCCGCGCCCGTACGGCGGCCACGCGCGCGGCCGTGTAGTGGATGGACGACTCGGGAACCGACTCCAGCGTCTGTACGGCACTCCTGCGATCGCCGGTCGCGAGCCGGACGCGGGCCAGGCCGAACGCCGCGGACACGAAGCTCGGGTCGGTCGACCACACCAGGCGGTAGTACTCGGCGGCGTTGTCGAGTTGGCCCAGCACCTCCGCGCACAGGCCGAGCGCCAGCTTGGGCGCGGGCTCGCCGGGGAAGGCGTCGTAGATCGCGTCGAAGGAGAGCGCGGCGTTCTCGTGATCGCCCGTCACCAGCGCGGCGACGCCGCGATACCAGACGACCCGCCAGTCGTCCGGGTGGTCGGCCTCCAGGCGCGCCAGGGTCTCCAGCGCGGTGTCGGAGTCGCCGGTCTCCAGCCAGGCCCTGATCTGCCTGAGCCGCGTCTCGGTCGACTCCGACGGCGCCGCCGCGAGGGCACTGATCAACTCGCCCGGCGCGGAGGCGATCAGGCCCGCCAGGAACCCGGCGTTCGGGTCGCTCGGGTCCACATGCGGCACCGGCAGGGCGAGCGCGGCGGCGGGCGCGTTGATGTGTCTGACGAGGTCCTGGGTGCCCTGCCCATTGCCGGCTGCGACGGCCGGCAACTCGGCGGCATCCGTACCGGCAACGCGCCGTCGAGGGGCCACCACCCGCGCCCCCAGCCGCGACACATCGCCCTCCAGCTTGGGGAACAACTCGGTGTCCGTCACCTTCACTTCGGGCCCGAACAGCGTCGACAGCGACGGCCGGGCCGTGCCCGTCTGCAGGGAGACGACCTCGCGCAGGACGCCCGTGAGCTGCTCGGTCATCTCCTGCGCGGAGGCGAAGCGGCGGGCCGGGTCCGGGTCGGTGGCGCGGACCAGGAGCCGGTAGAAGGACTCGTACTGCCGGAAGACCTCGATGTTGTCCGGGTCGGGCAGGGAGTCCACGAACACGTTCGTGTAGCCCTGGAAGTCGAAGGTGAGGACGGCGAGCGTACGCGCGACGGTGTAGAGGTCGGAGGCGATCGAGGGGCCGACGTCGGCCACCTCCGGCGCCTGATAGCCCACCGTGCCGTAGATGGCCGACTCCTCGTCGTCCATCCTGCGCACCGCGCCCATGTCGATCAGCTTGAGCTGGTCCTCGGTCTGGATGGCGTTGTCGACCTTGAAGTCGCAGTACAGCAGGTTGCGGCTGTGCAGATGGCCCAGGGCCTCCAGCGCCTCGATGCCGTACGCGCACGCCTGTTCCACGGGCAGCGGATCCCGCTTGCCGCCCGGTGTGCGGCGCTCGTTGGCGATCTCCTTCAGCGACTTGCCGCCGACGTACTCCATCACGATGTACCCGTCCAGCGAGCCCGTCCGCTGGTCGAGGTGCTCCACGAAGTTGTAGATCCGCACGATGTTGGCGTGCTCGATCTCCGCGAGGAAGCGCCGCTCGGAGATCGCGGCCTCCATCGCGTCCTGGTCGCCGGTGTCGAGCAGGCCCTTCAGCACCACCCACCGGTCCGACACCGCGCGGTCCACCGCGAGGTAGATCCAGCCCAGGCCACCGTGCGCCAGGCAGCCCACGACCTCGTACTGGCCATGGACGACGTCGCCCGCTTTCAGCTTCGGGACGAAGGAGTACGGGTGACCGCACTTGGTGCAGAAGCCCTCCGTACGGCCGGGTCGCTCGCCGCGCGCCCGGCCGACCGGGGCCCCGCAGTCGGAGCGGGAACAGAACCGCTTGCGCTCCGGGACCTCCGCCTTCTCCAGGACCATCTCGCGCGGGTCGGGCCGCGGCACGCCCGGCACCTGGACGAGTCCGACACCGAGCCGGCCGCGACCGCCGGAACCGGTGCTGGAGCCGGAGCTGCGCACCGACACCGAGCGGCCCGTGGAACGGCCCGACAGGGAGCGCGACAGGCGTCCCGACACCGAGCGCCGCGACTTCGACGACTGTGACGACGTACGAGAGCTGGCGCGGGAGCCGGAGCGTGAACTCGCGCTGCCGGACGAGCCCTTGCCGCTGCGGCTGATGCCGGTGGGCGGCGAGCCCACCATTCCGTTCGACGAGACGACCGGGGCGAGACCGCAGGTGTCGCAGTACAGCTCGCCGCCGCCCACGTCCTCGTACGCGCCCTCGCACCCCGGGCGCTGGCACTTCTGCTCTGCCTGACTCATGACGAGTGCTCCCCCCTACGATCCTCCGGCCCGCCCTGCCCCGGGACGCGCGGGCTGCCCAGCAGTTCGGCCGCCAACTGCTGGTAGCGCAGTACGGCCTGTTCGGCGACCCTGAGGTCGCAGGGCGCGCTCCACAGCATCCGCCGCGCCGCGTCGTACCGCTCGATCAGGAACGGGTCCTCCGCGAGGCCGTGCCGGGCGACCTTCGCCTTGTACGCGTCGAGCCGGCCGCGCAACTCGGCGCGGACCGCCAGCGGCTGGGTGACCGCGGTCAACGACTCGCGGGCACGCAGCAGTTCGTCCTCCGCCTTCTGCTCCAGGGACTCCAGCAGCGGGGACAGCCGATGCCACTGGGCGTGTCTGCGGTACTCGGCGGCCGTCGCCAGCTGCTCCTGCAGCACGGTCGGCGGGCCGCTGACGACCGGCACCTCCGTGGCCGCGATCTTCGCCAGGACCTCGCCGCGCGCGGTGCGGGCCTCGGCGAGCGTACGGTCCGCGCGCGAGAGCACGTCACGCAGTTTGACCAGGCGCTGCTCGGCATCCTGACGGACGGTCAGTACAGCGTCGATCTCACGGCGTACGTCCTCCAGGGCGCGCGCCTCACGGTCGTAGACCGTGGTGTCCGGGCGGCCACCGCCAGGAGCCGAACTCCCGGGGGTGGGCGTCCAGAACGCCAGCGGGTCGGAGATGACCTGCTCGCGCAGGTTCGTCAGCGTGCGGGTGATGCGCTCCAGGTCGTCGCCGGCCGGGTGTTCGCCGGGGCGTACGCCGACGGAGTGTGCGAGCTTGCGGGTGCGCTGGAGCTCCGCGGCCAGTAAATCGATCCGGGCGGGCAGCGCCGACCAGACCGCGTCGGCGGCGACGACCATGTCCAGCGAGGTCGCGTACAGCTCGTTCATCCGGTCGACGAGCGTGACCAGCGTGAACTGCTCGCTGAGCTTGCCCGAGCCGCCGTGCAGGGTCGGCGCGCTCGCCGTGGCGCCGGTGGAGCCCGCGACCGTGACGGCCTCGCCGCGCAGCAGCTCGGTCAGCTCCGCCAGGTCCTCGCGGCTGGACCAGCGGCGCCGGGAGCGGATCTCGCGGGCGGCGCGCAACGCGTCCGTGTACGCGTCGAAGTACGCCCACAACAGGGTGATCGACGCCTCGGCGGCCGTCCAGCGCTCCTTGGTGATGCCGGTCAGCTGCGCACCTTCGAGGAGTCTGCGGCCCGCGTGGTCCTGGAGGGCGAGGAGCGAGGTCTCGATCGCCTCGTGCTCCGCGCCGAGCCGCGCCAGCGCACGGTCCACCTCGTCCCGGTCCATCACCGGCCCGGGGGGTCCCGTGACGCCCATCGATCACCTCTCGCTGCTCTGTGTTCCTATGTGGTTGACGTGGAGCGGACGTTGACGGTGGTTCAGCTCTTGCGCAGATACTGCGGTGCGGGCGGTTCCGACTTCGTCGAGTCCTCACCCAGTGTGGCCGACAACCACTTGTCGTACGACGTCTGCCAGCCGTTCGCGGTGTCCTCCCGGTAGTCCACGAGGATCTGGTTGACCCGGCGTACCAGATCGTCGGCGTCCTGTTTCATCGCCACGCCGTAGTACTCGGTGGTGAACGGGGCGCCTTTCAGCTCGACCGTCGGATCCTGCGCGGCCTGGCTGGCGGCGAGCGCGCCGTCGGTCACCACGGCGTCGGCCTCGCCGAGTTGGAGCCGCACCAGGCAGTCGAGCTGGTTGGGGACGGTGGTGGATATGTCGGCGGAGGAGACCAGCTTCTTCGCCTTCTTGTCCTCGTCCAGCTTGGTGTACGCGGTGGAACCCTCGGCTGTGCAGATCTTCTTGTCGGCGAGCGAGTCGTCGTAGCCGGTGATGGTCGAGGACTTGGGGGCCAGGAGCTGCTGGCCGGTCTTGAAGTAGGGCGCGGAGAAGGCGACGTCCTCGAGGCGGCTGCAGTTGATCGTCATCGTGCGGACGATCATGTCGACGCGGCCCTCCTGGATGGCCGGGATGCGCTGGTTGGTGGGGATGGCCTTGAACTGGACCGCGTCCGGGTCGCCGAGGATGTCCTGGGCGATCCGGTGGACCAGGTCGATGTCGAAGCCCTCCAGTTCGGCCGTACCGGCGCTGTTGGGGTTGCGGTAGCCCCAGCGGTAGCTGTTCTGGTCGACGCCGACGATCAGCTTCCGCTTCTCGCCCTCACGGGCCTTGATGGCGTCGATGGTGGAGCCGTCCGCGCCGGACGGGGACAGGGTCTGCTTCTCCGGGTCGTCGCACTCCTCGGCCCGCGCCTGGCTGCCGTGGGCGACCTCCTGGCCGTCCGTGCCCGCGCCGTCGCCGGTGGACTGGGTCTTCGGCAGCAGCAGCGCGAAGGCCAACGCCAGGGCGCATACGACCGCCATCGCACCGACACCGCCCCAGCCCTTCAGGCCGGCTCGGAGGCGGCGAAGGGAGAACCTCCGTGCATGCATCGTCACGCCCCCTTTCATCGGTACTCCGACAGCCTGCGCCCGATGCCCACTACCGCGCCAGCGGCACCGAGTACCGCGAGGACGGCGGCGCCCACCGACAGACCGGTCATCGCGTCGAGGCCGTCACCGGCGGCCTGCTTGAACTCGGTCTGCTCGTGCTTGAGTGCCGTGGCGAGGTTCTTGTCGACGCTGTCGAAGCACTCGCCGGTCGCGCCCTTCGTCGTGCCCTTGGCGCCGATCACCTTGTCCAGTGCCTGCTGGTAGTTGCCGTTGTCGTCCTCCGCGCGGGCGGCGGTGTGGCGCTTCTGCCACTCCTCCATGTTGCCCACGGCCGCCGTGACCGGCTGCTCGCCGGAGCCGTCGTCGGCGAGATCCTCGGCCGCGGTCAGGCCCTTGGCGAGGGTCTTCATGTCCTTCTGGAACGTGTCGTCGAACTTGTCGAGGGTCTTGCCGTCCGGGGTGGTGACCGTCTCGGCGCCGCGGGCCACCAGCGTCAGGTTCTCGTTGCCGCGTGCCTTCAGGGAGGCGATCCGGGCGTCGTTCAGCACGTTCAGCGAGCGGACTCCGTGGTCGTACGAGTCGTTGAGGCCCGCGCGGGCGACGCTGTGGCCGACGACCAGCCAGAGCAGCACCACCGTGGCCGTCGCGCTGGCGGCGACCAGGCCGTGGTTGAGCACGCGGTTGGTGCGCCGGTAGTTGCGGTGCTGGGCCCAGGCCAGCCCGGCGAGCGCGAGGACGCCGAGAGCGATCGCGATCCAGGGATACGGCGTCGCGTCGTCGTAGTCGTCGCGCAGCCGCTGCTTCTCCTTCGTGTAGAGATCCTCGGCCGCGGGGAGCATCTGGGTCTGCATCTTCTCGTTCGCGTACCGCAGATACGCGCCGCCGACCGGGAAGCCCTGCCGGTTGTACGTCCGGGCGCGCTCGACCAGGCCCTTGTACTCCGGCAGCAGCCGGTTGAGCCGGGTGATGGTCTCCGCGGACGGGGAGTCGGGCTCCGAGTTCGCGGCGGCGTTGACGAGCTTGGCCGCGGCGGTGCGGATGTCCTTCTCGTACCGGTCGCGCGTCGCCGCCGTCTCCTGGCCGCCGGCCAGGAAGCCGCTGGAGGCCGCCGTGTTGGCGTCGGCGAGGGAGCGGTAGATGTCGGCCGCGTCCGAGCTGAGCGGCTGGCTGCTGTGCAGTACGGCGTCGGCCGAGCCCGCCCGCTCGGTCGTCTGCCAGGCCGTCACGGCACCGAAGGCGACGACCAGCAGGGCGAGGACCGCGCCGATGATGCGCAGGCGGCCGGGTTCCGTGGTGGCCGCCGCGCGGAGGCGGTCGACGCCCTCGGCGAACGCGGTGCGGCGGGGCGGCTCGGTGGGGTCCGGGGCGGCCGATCCCTGCGGTGCGGGGGGAAGGGATGGGCCGGGCGCGCCGGGGTCGCCCGGTGGCGGCGGTAGTGATGGCATCGTGGGCACGGCGCCCGCTGGTGGCGCCGTGCTGCTTTTCGGCGAGTGTGTCACTGCTGACCTCCCCCATGGTCATCCTTCGCCGCAAGTATCGCTGCCGGGACTGACATTCCGCACCGGCCTTCACTGGATCTTGATCGGATCGCAGCGGTGTAGCCCGAGTTTCGGGCATGACGTGGCACTCCGCACCCTCCCCTGCCCATGAATACGCCGGGGGAATCGGTTCGGTTCCATTGGGGGGCGGGTGGGAGCTCGGGGGGTCATGTCCCGTTGTGCGACGGTGCTATGTCACATACGCGGCGGTGCTATGTCACATACTGAGTGCGCACCCGTTCCTGCACCTCGGCCCCAGCCCCCACCCGGTCGAGCCCCAGCAACACCGCCCCCAGCACCGGCCGCGCTCGCACCACCCGCGCCACCGCCTTCGGAGCCCGTTCCGCCAGCAAGTCCCGGATCCGGGCGTCCAGTTGCGCGTGCCCCGCGGCCAGCACCCCGCCCCCCAGCACCACCGGCGTCTCCTCCTCCAGCAGCCCCAGGCGGGTCAGGGCCACCGTCGCCATCGTCACCACCTCGTCGGCCAGCCGGTCCACGATCGCCCGGGCCACCGGGTCACCGTCCGCCGCGGTGGCGAAGAGCACCGGCGTCAGTTCATGGCGGCGCAGCGGCTCGATGTGTTCCAGGTGCAGGGACTCGATGAGGGCGTACATGGAGTCGAGGCCGAAGTGCGCGGGCAGGGCGTGAGCCAGTGCCGTCGGTTCGCCCCTGCCGTCCTCCGCACGGGCCGCGAACCACAGTGCCTCCTCCGCCAGGCCCCAACCGCCGCCCCAGTCACCGGAGATACGGCCGATCGCGGGGAAGCGGGCGGTGTTTCCGTCGGGGTGCATGCCGACGCAGTTGATGCCGGCGCCGCAGACGACGGCGACCCCGCGCGGTTCGGTGACCCCGGCCCGCAGGATCGCGAACGTGTCGTTGCGGACCTCGACGGTCGTGCCCCACCCGCGCGCGTGCAGCGCGGCCGCCAACTGCTCCTCCTCCACGGGGAAGTCGGCGTTGGCCAGACATGCCGAGACATGGTCGGCGGAGGTGACCCCGGCGTCGGTGAAGGCCCGCTGTACGGCCTCGGCGACCACGTCCACCGCCGCCTCCACGCCGACCGCGGGTGGCCGGAATCCACCGCCGCGCGCCGTGGCCAGGACCTGCCCGTCCGCCGCCACCACCGCCACATCGGTCTTGCTGTTGCCCGCGTCGACGGCGAGGACGGATGCGGTCATGCCCACGCGAGATGCTCCCGGTTGTGTGCGATCAGTCGGTCGGTGAGGGCTTCCGCGTACGCGTACTGCCCGATCAGAGGGTGGCACAGCAGGGCCCGGAAGACCCGGTTCCGACCCCCGTGCACGGCCGCCTCCAGCGCCAGGTCCTCGTACGCCGTCACCTGCGCCATCAGCCCCGCGTACAGCGGGTCCACGGCCGGTACGGGCAGCGGCGACGGACCCTGGGGCCCCACCGCCGCCTGCACCTCGATCACCGCGTCGTCCGGCAGGAAGGGCAGCGTGCCCCGGTTGTAGGCGTTCACCACCTGATACGGGCTGCCACCGCCGCCCAGCAAGCCCGCCGCCAGGTCCACCGCGGCCTCCGAGTAGAAGGCACCGCCCCGCTTGGCGAGCAGTTCCGGTTTCTCGTCCAGGGCCGGGTCGCCGTACATCGTCAGCAGCCGCCGTTCCATTTCGGCCACTTCGGCGGCCCTGGACGGCTTGGTGCGCAGCTCTCGTACGACCTCGTCGTGCGCGTAGTAGTAGCGCAGGTAGTACGAGGGGACGACGCCCAGGCGGTCCAGGAGCGGGCGGGGTAGGTGCAGGTCGGCGGCGATCGGGTCGCCGTGCTCCGCAAGGAGCTTGGGCAGTACGTCCTCGCCCTCGGGGCCGCCCAGTCGTACGCCAGTCTCCCAGGTGAGGTGGTTGAGGCCCACGTGGTCCAGGTGGACGTCCGCGGGAGCGACGCCCAGCATGTGGGCGAACTTCCGCTGGAAGCCGATCGCCACGTTGCACAGGCCGATCGCCTTGTGGCCCGCCTGGAGCAGGGCGCGGGTGACGATGCCGACCGGGTTGGTGAAGTCGATGATCCAGGCGTTCGGGTTCGTACGGCGGACCCGTTCCGCGATGTCGAGGACCACCGGCACCGTGCGCAGCGCCTTGGCCAGGCCCCCCGCGCCCGTCGTCTCCTGGCCGACGCAGCCGCACTCCAGGGGCCAGGTCTCGTCCTGCTCGCGGGCCGCCTGACCGCCGACGCGGAGCTGGAGGAGGACGGCGTCGGCACCGTCGACCCCCGCGTCCAGATCGGAGGTCGTGACGATCCTGCCGTCGTGGCCCTGCTTGGCGAAGATACGCCGGGCCAGCCCGCCCACCAGCTCCAGGCGTTCGGCCGCCGGGTCGACGAGCACGAGTTCCTCGATCGGCAGGGTGTCCCTCAACCGGGCGAAACCGTCGATGAGTTCGGGTGTGTAGGTCGAGCCGCCGCCGACCACGGTGAGTTTCATGAACGGATCAACCCTTTACTCCGGTGAGAGTGACGCCCTCGACGAACGCCTTCTGCGCGAAGAAGAACACGAGGATCACGGGGGCCATGACGAGAACGGTCGCGGCCATGGTCAGGTTCCAGTCGGTGTGGTGCATGCCCTTGAAGGACTCCAGGCCGTAGCTCAGCGTCCAGGCGCTCTGGTTCTCCGAGGCGTAGATCTGCGGGCCGAAGTAGTCGTTCCAGGCGTAGAAGAACTGGAACAGCGCCACGGCGGCGATGCCGGGCTTCGCCATCGGAACGACGACCTTCAGCAGGGTGCGCAGCTCTCCGCAGCCGTCGACCTTCGCCGCGTCCAGGTACTCGTTCGGCACGGTCATCAGGAACTGGCGGAGCAGGAAGATCGAGAACGCGTCCCCGAAGGCCATCGGGATGATCAGCGGCCAGAGCGTGCCGGACAGGTCCAGCTGCTTCGCCCAGAACAGATACATCGGGATGACGACCACCTGCGGTGGCAGCATCATCATCGAGATCACCAGCATCAGGGACAGATTGCGGCCCCGGAAGCGGAACTTGGCCAGCGCGTACGCCACCGGGATCGACGACACGACGGTAAGGATCGTTCCCAGTCCGGCGTAGAGCAGCGTGTTCCGCCACCAGGTCAGGAAACCCGGTGTGTCGAAGACCTTCTGGTAGTTGCCCCACTCCCAGGTGTTCGGGATCAGGTCGCGGCTGAGGGCCTGGCTGTCGCTCATCAGCGAGGTCAGGAAGACGAACACGAAGGGGAGTACGAAGAACAGGGCGGCGGCGACACCCAGCGCGTGGACCGCGATCCACTCCAGGATCGCCTTGCGACGGGCCGTGCGCTCGGCGGGAGAGCCCGGAGCCCTCAACTCCACCGGCTTGTCGAGTACTTGCGTCATCAGTCACCTGCCTGGATGAGACCGCCCCGACGCCGCATCAGGAACGCGGTGAACACCATCGACAGGGCGAAGAGGACCAGGGCGACGACACAGGCGGAGCCGTAGTCGAAGCGCTGGAAGCCGAGGTTGTAGACGAGCTGGGGGAGCGTGAGGGTGGACTTCTCCGGGTAGCCGGGCTCGAACTGCGTGCCCGCGCCCTGGATCACGCCCGACGCGACTTTCCCGGCGACCAATGGCTGCGTGTAGTACTGCATGGCCTGGATCACGCCGGTGACCACCGCGAACATCACGATCGGCGAGATGTTGGGAAGGGTTACATAGCGGAACCGCTGCCACGCCGACGCCCCGTCCAGCTCGGCCGCCTCGTACTGCTCCCGGGGCACGTCGAGCAGCGCCGCCATGAAGATGACCATGAGGTCGCCGATGCCCCAGAGGGCGAGCAGGGTGAGGGCGGGCTTGGACCAGGTGGGGTCGTTGAACCAGCCCGGGGCCGGGAGGCCCACCTTCTCGAGGATCGAGTTGACCGGGCCCGTGCCGGGGTTGAGCAGGAACGCGAAGGCCATGGTCGCGGCGACGGGCGGAGCGAGATACGGCAGATAGAAGAGCGTGCGGAAGACGCCCGTGCCCGTCTTGATCTTGGTGATCAGCATGCCCACGCCGAGGCCGAACACGACCCGCAGGCTCACCATGATCACGACCAGCCACAGGGTGTTGCGCAGGGCGGGCCAGAAGAAGGTGTAGTGCTCGAAGACGTACGTCCAGTTCTGCGTTCCGCTCCACGTCGCCGGTTTGAAGCCGTCGTAGTGCATGAACGAGAAATAGACGGTCGAGATCAGCGGATACGCGAAGAAGACCGCGAAGCCGATCAGCCAGGGCGACATGAAGGCGGCGTTTCGAAGCGCCGACCGGCGGCGCTTCGACGCGAGGGTGATCGTGGCCATTACTGCGCCTGCGCGATGTCCGTGTCGATCTGCTTCGCCGTCTTGGCGAGGCCCGCCTTGAGGTCGGTCTCCTTGCCGCTCTCGTAGGCGTATCCGAACTCCTGGATCGTCGCCAGATACACACCGCCGTTGACGGACGCGGGAGACGTCGTGGAATTCGGGTTCGCGGCGATCTCCAGGAACGTCTTGAAACGCGGGTCGTACTTCAGCTTCGGCGACTTCAGGGCTTCCAGGGTGGACGGCACATTGTGGATCGCGTTGGAGAAGCCGACCACCGCGTCCGTGTCCGTGGTCATGTACTTCACCAGTTCCCAGGCCGCGTTCCGCTTCTCGCTGGTCGCGGCGATTCCGGCGATCGTCCCGGTGATGTAGCCCTTGCCGTACTCATCGGCCTGGTCGTCGGGCACGGGCAGCGGGGCGACGCCGATCTCGAAGTCCGTCTTCGCGTCCAGGGCCATGCCCAGCCGCCATTCGCCGTCGAGCTGCATGGCGACCTGACCGGTGTGGAAGGGATGCTTGGGGCCCCATTCGTCGCCGAGCGTTGCGCGATAGGTCTCCAGCTTCTTGTAGCCGCCGAGTGCGTCTACGAGCTTCTTCTGGAGGGTGAAACCGGCCTCGAAGGCGGGGTCCTTGGCGAGGTTGGACTTGCCGTCCGCACCGAAGTACGTGGGGGAGAACTGGCCGAGGTAGTGCTCGGTCGTCGACTCCCAGCCGTGGTAGTTCGGCATGAAGCCGAGTTGCTTGTACGTGTTCCCTTGAGTGATCGTCAGTTTCTTGGCGACCGTCTCGAATTCGGACCAGGTCTTGGGCGGGCTCTTGATGCCGGCCTTGTCGAAGGCCGTCTTGTTGTAGTAGAGCCCGTACGCGTCACCCAGCAGCGGCACGGTGCACCGGTTGCCCTCGAACTGCGTGTACTCGTTCATCGCCTTCGGGAAGGTCTTCTCCGGGTCGATCTTCGCCTTCTCGAAGAACGGGTTGAGATCGACCAGGGCGCCGGACGAGCAGAACTTGCCGACGTTGTTCGTGGTGAAGGACGAGATGACGTCGGGGGCCTTGGCGCCGCCGGCCCGCAGAGCCTGGTTGATCTTGTCGTCGGTCATATTGCCGACGACGTTGACGTGGATGTTGGGGTGCGCCTTCTCGAAGCCGGTGATCAGCGACTTGACGGCCTTCACCTCGGCGGGCGCGCTCCAGGCGTGCCAGAAGTTGAGGGTCGTCTCCTTGGAGGCGTCGTCCTCGGCGCCGGAGCTCGACTGGCCGGTACAGGCGGTGGCGAGGAGGGCGATGGAGGCGGAGGCGGCGAGCGCGATCGCGGCTTTCCGGGATATTCCGGGCATGGCAAGTACTCCCTGGGACGGGACAGGACGGGATGGGGCGAGGAAGGAAGGTGTGGCGAGGAAAGAAGGTGTGTGACTACGGGGTCAGCGGGAGGTGTCGAAGACCTCGTCGCGGGTGGCTGCCAGTGCGCTCTCCAACGCGCCGCGCAGCACGGGGTGTTCATGGACATCGCCCACGACGAGCCGGGGCCGGGCCGCGGCCAGCTCCTCCAGCTCGGCCTGGACGAGGGCGCGCAGCACCTCGCCGCCGGAGGCGAGTGAGGCGCCGCTGAGGACGACGAGTTCGGGGTCGAGGACGGAGACGAGGGAGGCGAGACCCGTGGCGAGCCGGGTCGCGTACGTCTCGAGGAGCAGCCGGTGCAGGACGGTGTCCTCGGCGGCGGCCCGCGCGACGAGCGCGGCGGCGACTTCGGCGTACGGTCCCGAGGGGATGTCGGAGATGCCGAGCTCGCGCGCGAGGTGGGGGATGGCCTGCGATCCGGCCAGCTCCTGGTAGCCGCCACTGTTGGCTTTGGTTACCTGCCGCACGAGCGGTGCGCCGGGGACCGGCAGGAAACCTACCTCTCCCGCACCGCCGGTCCAGCCGCGGTGCAGCCGGCCGCCGAGGACGAGGGCGGCACCCAGGCCTCCTTCGTTCCACAGCAGCACGAAGTCCTCGTGCCCCCGGGCCGCCCCCAGTCGCTGCTCGGCGACGGCGACGAGGTTGACGTCGTTCTCGTACTCGACCGGCATCGGTAGCGCGGCGGCGAGTTCGTCGAGGAGCGTGGGGGAGTGCCAGCCCGGGAGGTGGGAGGCGTAGCGGAGTCGGCCGGTGCCGGGGTCAAAGGCGCCGGGGGTGCCGATGACGAGCCGGTGGAGGTCGGTGCGGGCGAGCCCGGCCGCCTTGACGGCGCCGTCGAGGGCGTCGGTGACCTGCTGGACGACGGGTCCCTTGGGCCGCCTGCCCGGGGTCGGCAGCTCGTACTCGCCGACCGTGCGGCCCGTGATGTCGGCGACGGCGGCGTGGATGCGTTCGGGGGTGACATCGAGCCCGGCGGCGTACGCGGCGGTCGGGTTGACCGCGTACAGCTGGGCGTTGGGGCCCGGGCGTCCCTCGCTGGTGCCGGTGACGAGGACGAGCCCGGCGGCCTCCAGGCGGGCCAGGAGCTGAGAGGCGGTCGGCTTGGAGAGGCCGGTGAGCTTGCCGATCTTCGTGCGGGACAGGGGGCCGTGGGCCAGCAGGAGGTCCAGCGCGGCACGGTCGTTCATGGCGCGCAGGACGCGCGGGGTGCCCGGCGTACCGGCGGTTCCTGCCATGTGAGTCGACACCTGCCTTTCAGCCGCCCAGCTTTTCAGTGACGGGGGAGGGAAGTCCATCGAGGGCGCTCGACGGAGCCCGCCCGACTACTGTTAGGAAACTTTCCTATCGCGGTGCTCAGGAAGGTAAGCCCGGCATGAAGGGGGCGTCAAGAGAGGTCCGTGCAACCGGTCCTGCCAGGATGGCGTGATCACAACAGAACGCGACCACAACCGAAGGAGGGACGGCGCATGGCCGTACTCGTCTTGTCCGTCGTCCTCGTGCTCATCGTCGGCGCGTGCGTCTGCGTCGTCTGGGCGCAGCGGGGCGGCCCGCGCTGGGTGCGGGCGGTGGCCGCCGTGACGCTGGGGGTGGGTGAAGTGCTGCGCTTCCTGGGGCGCCTCAGCAGCGGGAGCGGGAAGACGGGCTCCGGCTCCAGCAGCGACTAGTCCTCAGGGAATCCCGAGAGCCCTCAGCGAATCCCGAGAGTCCCCAGTGCACCCCGATAGTCCCCAGCGAATCCCGATCGAGTCAGGAGAAAACCATGAAGCCGAAAACCGTCGTCCTCTCGCTTCCGGTCGCCGACCTGGACGGGGCCCTGCGCTTCTACCGGGACGGACTGGGGCTGTCCGCGGCGGCCGTCGACGAAGGCGCCGTCCTCTTCGAGCTGCCGAACCTGTCGCTCTTCCTGATCGAGCGCGAGGAGTACGCGACGTACACCGACCGTGCCGGCGTCGCCACTCCCGACGCCGCCGTGGCGGGCGCGTGCGTCATCTCCTGTGCCATCGGCAGCAGGGCAGAGGTCGACGACATCCTCGCCCGAGCCACGGCGGCGGGCGGGTCGGTCCCCAAGAGCGCGGGCAGCTATGACGGGTCCTACATGGGCTACTTCACCGACCCCGACGGGCACCTGTGGGAACTGGTGTCCAACCCGCAGACCGAGGCGGCCGCGGCACCGGAGTAGTCCCTAGTCCCGCAACGCCTACTTCGTCGTGCTCGGCGGAGTGAGCGGTGAGGCCGCCGAAGCTTGCGGGGACGACGTGTTCGAGTAGACCGACGGGGCCGCCATGCCCGCGGTCGGGTCGGCGGGCGACTCGCCCTCCGGCTGGAGCGGCAGGCCGCCGACGATGCGGATGCCCTCGGCGTCGAAGGCGCGCTTGATGCGCCAGCGGAGTTCGCGTTCGACGGTGAGGGACTTGCCGGGCATGGTCTTGGCGGAGACGCGGACGACCATGGAGTCCAGCAGGACGCTGTCCAGGCCCAGGATCTCGACCGGGCCCCAGAGCATCTCGTTCCAGGGGTCTTCCTTGCTCATCTCCTCACCGACCTGGGTGAGGACCGCCTTGACCCGGTCCAGGTCCTCCGAGGGGCGGACGGTGACGTCGACACCGGCCGTGGCCCAGCCCTGGGACAGGTTGCCGATGCGCTTGACCTCGCCATTGCGGACGTACCAGATCTCGCCGTTGTCGCCGCGCAGCTTGGTGACGCGCAGGCCGACCTCGATGACCTCGCCGGAGGCGACGCCCGCGTCGACGGTGTCGCCGACGCCGTACTGGTCCTCGAGGATCATGAAGACGCCGGAGAGGAAGTCCGTGACGAGGTTGCGGGCGCCGAAACCGATCGCGACGCCCGCGACACCGGCGGAGGCCAGCAGCGGGGCGAGGTTGATCTCGAAGGTGGACAGGACCATCAGGCCCGCGGTGCCCATGATCAGGAAGCTGGCCACCGAGCGGAGCACCGAGCCGATCGCGTGTGAGCGCTGTCGGCGGCGCTCCACATTGACCAGCAGACCGCCCAGCGCCGTGCCGTCGACCGCCTGGGCCGTGCGGTTCATGCGCTCGATCAGCTTGGTGATCGCCCGGCGCACCGCCACTCTCAGCACCGCCGCGATCACCAGGATCAGCAGGACTCTGAGGCCGATCGCGAGCCAGGTGGACCAGTTCTGCTCGACCCAGCCGGCGGCGTTGGTCGCGCTCTCCTGGGCGTCCTGGAGCGAGGGGACCGCCGGGGGCGTCGTCTGTGAGGGAGACGGCGACGGCGACGAACCGGCGGCCAAGAGGACGGCGGACAGGGACACGGCAGGTACCTCCAGGTGTAGCGGTCCACCCGCCGGCAGGCAGTAAAGATCACAAGAAGGTCACCGGACGGGCAGGCTCACCACACTATCGGGGCATTGTGTGTGGATCGTTGCGGTGTTCGAGGGAGGAGGGGCCCTCCGCCGGGGATGAACTGGTGGGATGAACCGCCCGTGATCCTGGGGATGAATCAAGATGTGGTCGAAAACACTCCCAGCCCGTTACCGGGACATGGTGGCGCTTCCACCAGGCATGAGGGGAGACTGACTACAGATCGTCCCGGCGCGAGCCACGCGCCGCCGACGCACAAGGAGGCATCCGTGCCGCATGTCCTGGTCCTGAACGCGTCGTACGAGCCGCTCGGCGTCGTACCGCTCCGCCGCGCGCTCGTCCTCGTCCTCGAGAACAAGGCCGTATGCCTCGAGGAGTCCGGCGCCTTTATGCACAGCGCAACTGTCACAGTCCCCGCACCAAGCGTGGTCCGGCTCAAGCGATTCGTCCGGGTTCCCTATCGGGGGCCCGTTCCTCTGACCCGGCGGGCGCTCTTCGCGCGCGACGGGGGCCGGTGCATGTACTGCGGTGGCGTCGCAACCAGCGTCGACCACGTCATCCCGCGCAGCCGCGGGGGCAAGCACGTCTGGGACAACGTGGTGGCGTCCTGCCGCCGCTGCAACCATGTGAAGGCCGACCGGCATCTCTTCGAGATCGGCTGGCGGCTGCGCCACAAACCCGCTCCGCCCTCCGGCCTGGCCTGGCGCATCATCGGGACCGGCCATAGGGATCCGCGCTGGCTGCCGTACTTGCAGCCGTTCGGCGCGGACGACGCCCTGGCCCGGATCGACGGCGCTATTTCCGCCTGACGATCCGGGCTTTCGCATTGCCCCGGCCGGTTCCCGCACGGCCGGGCATGCGGCACGCCTTCCGCCGGTCCCGAGGGTCCCCCGTGCCCCCGGAACCGGAAGCGTCACGTGTAGCGCAGCTCCCCGGGGTGCGCCGAGCGGCGCAGCAGGGGCAGCGAGGTGGCCGCCGCCAGCAGGCAGGTCGCGTACACCGCGAGCGGGATCAGCAGAGCTGCGAACGAGGACGGGGCGAGCACGTCACCGACGAGCCCGGTGTATCCGACGCCGATCGCCAGGCCGCCGAGCCCCGCCAGGAGCAGCGCGGGCGCGAGCGGCAGTGCCGTCTCCAGCAGCAGCGCCCGGCCGAGCACCGCCCGCGGCACTCCGGCGGCGGTCTGTGCGGCCAGGCCCCGGCGCCGGGTGGCCAGTGACTCGGCGGTGCCGACGGCCAGCGCGCACAGCGTGATCGCGAGGGCGACGAGGATCGCGGCGGCCGTGAGGTTCAGGCCCGTCTCGTAGAAGGACATGTCCGCCGGGTACTTCATGCCGTGCAGCTGGGCGAGCAGCCCCTGCCGGACGCCCACGAAGCCCGTGCCCACCACCGTCACCAGCAGCACCGCCGCATGCGTACGGGCCGCCGCCCACGGGTCGTCACGCAGCCGCTCCGCCGCGATCAGCACGGCCGGGCTTTCGGTGCGGGCGGCGAGGTACCGGCCGGTCAGCCGGGCCGTGAACCCCGAGAGCCACACCGAGATCACCCCGACCAGCACCACCGCGGCGACAACCGTCAGCGGAACCATCGCGAACCCGATGAGGGGATTGTCCCGGTACGGCGTGAGGGCCGTCAGCAGCACCAGGACGGCGAACGCCGGCACGACCACCGCGAGCGCGAGCCCCGGCCGTCGCGTCGTCCGCACCCGGCGCACCCACCCCAGCGGCGAGGTGATCACCCGGCGCAGCGCCAGCGCGCTCACCAGCGCACCCAGCACCGGCACGGCGACGGCGACCAGCACGAACCCGGCCCAGGCGAGGCCCGGCGGCTCCTCCCACTCCCTGAGGACGACCACCACGGCGGCGAGTACGGCGATCACCGACCCCACCAGACAGGCCAGCCCGGCCTCCAGCGCGGCGATCCGCCGTACCTGTCCCGGCGCGGCCCCCGCGAGCCGAAGCGCCGCCAGCCGCCGGTCGCGGTGCACGGCACCGACGCGGGCGCACTGCCCGAGGAACCCGAGCACGGGGATCAGCAGGAGCACCAGCGCGAAGACCACGCCCGTCCGCTCGCCGGGCTGATTCAGCAGCCCGTTGCCGAACGACACGGCGTACTGCCCCTCGATCGACGCGATCGCCACGGCCGCCAGCCCGAACCCGGTGGCAAGCCCCGCCCCCACCGCCGTCAGCCCCGCCCGCCACCACTCCCGCCGGTTCGAGCCCCGGGTCAGCAGCCAGGCCAGCCGCAGATCGGCGTTCACGCGATCACCTCCAGCACGGTCACACTCACGCCGCTCGGGCGTACTCGGCGGATGGTCCGCAGGCGGGGCGTCATGCCGTCACCTCCAGCGGGCTCACGGTTCCGTCGCTCAGCCGTACCTCGCGGTCCGCGTACGCCGCTGTCTGTGCGTCGTGGGTGATCAGCAGGACGGCCGTGCCCGACTCGCGGGCCGTGTGGGTCAGGGCCGTCATCACCTGCTCGCTCGCGAGGGAGTCCAGCGCGCCGGTCGGCTCGTCCGCGAAGACGACCTTCGGGCCGGTGACCAGGGCCCGGGCCAGCGCGGCCCGCTGTGCCTGCCCACCGCTCATCTCGCCGGGCCGATGTCCCTCCTGTCCCCGCACCCCGAACCGCTCCAGCCACTCGCCGGCCCGCTCCTGGGCGTCCCCCCGCGCGATCCCGGCCAGCATCAGCGGCAGGGCCACATTGTCGAGCGCGGTCAGCTCCGGGATGAGCTGCCCGAACTGGAAGACCACGCCGAAGTCGGTACGGCGCAGCTCGCTCAGCCGCTTCTCGGAGAGCGTGTCCAGCCGCTGTCCGTCGTACGTCACCACGCCCTCGTCCGGGCGGACCAGCCCCGCCAGACAGTGCAGCAGCGTCGACTTCCCGCTGCCGCTGGGGCCGGTCACGGCGACGATCTCGCCGGCGTGCAACGCGACCGAGGCGCCGCGCAGGGCCGGCGTGCTGCCGTGCGCCTTCGCCAGGTCATGGGCCGTCAGGAGCGGCACTGGGTTGCTCATGCTGTGTCGACCTCCGCGGTCAGGGGGGTGAGCCGGGCCGCCGTCGTGGTCATCCAACGGAGGTCGGCGTCAAGGTGGTTGAGGGCATAGTCGGCCGAGAGCACGGTCGCGAGATCGGCGCCCGGAGCGGTCTTGACCGCCGTGAGCTCACGCATCCGCTCCATGTGTGCGGCACGTTGGGCACGCAGATAGGCTTCCGGGTCGCCGCCGGACAGGATCGCGACGACGACCTTGGCGAAGATCTCGTTCGTCACGAAGGGCGCGGGCGGGGTGATCTCGCCCGCCCACTTGGCGAGTTCACGCGCACCGTCGTCCGTCGAGCGGTACGTCGTGCGCTCCGGGCCGCCGTCCGAGTCGGTGCCGTCGACCTCGGCGAGGCCGTCGCGGACCAGGCGCTGGAGTGTCGTATAGACCTGCCCGTAGGCGAGCGGACGGGCCTGCGGAAAGCGTTCGTCGTGGCGTCGCTTGAGGTCGTAGCCGTGGCTCGGGCCCGTCGCGAGCAGCCCCAGGAGGATGTGGCGGGTGCTCATGGGGATCAGTATGCACTCGATACATGTACTGAGTGAATAGTGATCTACGAATTCGCGGGTACGAGTTCTGCGGTCGCCCGGGAAGTGTGTGACGAGGCGCACGTCATCCGGCCGTGGACGTCTGGTCTCGCGTCGGCTGGGTAGGGCTGCGGTAACCCGTACGAAGCCTTACCCGCCGTACTCGAAAAGGAGTTCCCCGTGGCCGCATCGGCACACCTTCTGCTCTCGGCCCTCTCCAAACAGGAGGCGGAGCTGTCCGCCGCATCCGATCTGCACCTGTGCGTCTTCAGCGCGGAGGGCGCCTGCGCCGAGGCGCCGCTGACCAGCGAACCCCCGCTGCCGGACGCGGAACCCCTCACCAGCGAGCCGCCGCTCGCCGACGCCGCCCCGCTGACCAGCGAGTCCGACGCCTACCCGGACACGCCGGCCGGCGAGCTCGACGCCTACTCGGACACCTTCCGCCCGGAGTGGTAGATGTCCACCCGGACACTTCGGACCCTTCCCGCGCGGAGCCGCAGATGACAGCACCCCGGTCGGCCGCGGCCCCCGACGAGGACCTCTCCCGGCTCGCCGAGCTGCACGGCGTCGCCCCGTCCTACAGTCCGTCGCCCGACCGCACCGTCACCGCGTCGGCCGCCGCGCTCACCCGGGCGCTGGCCGCGCTCGGTGTCGACGCGGGCAGCCCCGGTGCCGTCCGCGCCGCGCTCGCCGCCCGGGAACGGGAGCTGAGCGAACGGCTGCTGCCGCCGACGGTGGTCTGCTGGAGCGGCAGCGCGCCCGCCGCGCTCGCCGACCTCCCGGCGGGCACCCGGCTGCGCATCGAGACCGAGCAGGGCGAGACCCGCGCCGCCGCCGAGCAACTCCCGCCCGGAGTCCACCGGTTGACCGCGACCGCCCCCGACGGCCGCACCGCCCGCGTCCACCTGGTCGTCGCCCCGCCCCGGCTTCCCACGCCGCCCGGACGCTCGTACGGCCTCCTCGTCCAGCTCTACTCCCTGCTCTCCCGGCGCTCCTGGGGTATGGGCGACCTCGGTGACCTCGCCGAGCTGGCGGCCTGGGCCGGGCGGGCGCTCGGCGCCGGATTCGTGCAGGTCAACCCGCTGCATGCGGCCGTGCCCGGCACGCCCACCGACCCGTCCCCCTACCGGCCCTCCTCGCGTCGCTTCCCCGACCCGGTGCATCTGCGGATCGAGGACATCCCCGAGTTCGCGTATGTGGACGGGCGGGAGCGGGTGCGGGGGCTGCTGGAGCGGGCGGCGCGGCTGCGGGAATCGGTGCTGGAGAAGGGGGAGCTGATCGACCGGGACGCGGTGTGGGGGCTGAAGCGGGAGGCGCTGGAGCTGGTGCGGGAGGTGCCGCTCGGGCCGGGGCGGCGGGCCGCGTACGCCGACTTCCTCGCCGAGCAGGGCGAGGCCCTGGAGGACCACGCCACCTGGTACGCGCTGGCCGAGGTGCACGGCCCGGACTGGCGCGGCTGGCCCGAGGGCCTGCGTGCCCCCCGCTCGACGGAAACCGCCCGCGCCCGGGGCGAGTTGATGGACCGCGTCGACTTCCACTGCCGGCTCGCCTGGCTCACCGACGCCCAGCTCACCGCCGCGCAGCGCGCCGCGCGGGAAGCGGGCATGCCGGTCGGGATCGTGCACGATCTGGCGGTCGGCGTGCACCCGGAGGGCGCGGACGCCTGGGCGCAGCAGCGGTACTTCGCGGCCGGCATGTCGGCCGGCGCACCACCGGACGCCTTCAACGCCCGAGGCCAGGACTGGGGGCTGCCGCCCTGGCGGCCGGACCGGCTCGCCGAGTCGGGCTACGCCCCCTTCCGCATGCTGCTGAAGGCCCTGTTCCGCTACGCCGGCGCCCTGCGCATCGACCACGTCATGGGCCTGTTCCGGCTCTGGTGGGTGCCGGAAGGGCTGCCGCCGACGGAGGGCACCTACGTCCGTTACGACGCCGAGGCCATGCTGGCGATTCTGGTCCTTGAGGCGTCCCGCGCCGGGGCCGTGGTGATCGGCGAGGACCTGGGCACCGTAGAGCCCGGGGTCCGCGAGACGCTGCGCGAGCGCGGGGTGCTCGGCACGTCGGTCCTGTGGTTCGAACGGGACTGGGAGGGCGACGGCCGCCCGCTGCCCCCCGACCGGTGGCGGGCCGACTGCCTCGCCACCGCCACCACCCACGACCTGCCCCCGACCGCCGCCCGCCTCACCGGCGACCATGTCGAACTCCGCGACCGTCTCGGCCTGTTGACGCGACCCGTCGACGAGGAGCGGGCGGAGGCCGCCGCCGACACGGGGGAGTGGCTGACGCTGCTCGCCCAGCTGGGTCTGCTGGAGGGGACCAGCGGAGGCCTCGGCACGTCCGCCGAGGAGGCCGAGGTCCAGGCCGTCCACCGCTATCTGCTCCGCACCCCGGCCCGCATGATCGGCATCTGGCTGCCGGACGGGGTCGGCGACCGCCGCCCGCAGAACCTGCCGGGTACGTGGGACCAGTACCCGAACTGGCGGCTTCCGGTGGCGGACGCGGAGGGCAGGCCGATGACGCTGGAGGAACTGGCCGGGTCGGCGCGGCTGCATGCGCTGGTGGAGGTGGTACGGGCGTCGGGTGGGCGGCAGGCGTGAGCGTGGGTGGTGCGCGGTCCGGTGGTGCGTGGTTCGCCTCTTACGGCACCCCGGACGCGCGTCCCCGCCCGGCGTTGGATACTTTGGCCCCGTGGACAAGAAGAACGCCCTGCGCGCCGGCGCCCTGGCTGCCGGTACGACGCTGATGATGCTGCTCATGTCGTCCCCCGCGCTCGCGCTCACCCGCGACGACGGCGACGACCCCGGCCCGGGCCTGAGCGTCATCGAGACGCTGGGCCTGTTCGTCGTGGCCCCGCTCGCCCTCTTCGTGGTCATCGCGGGCCTGGTGATGGTCCTGGACAGGTCACACGAGGCGCACCGGGTGACGACCCGCAACATCAAGACCCGGCCCAAGGCCAAGACCGAGGCCGGCTCAAAGGCCTGACCGGGCTTCCCGAGGCTTTTCGAGGGCGTCGCCCTCGCCTTCAGTACGCGCATCCGCCGTACTGAAGGCGAGGTCGGCGCCTTTTCGCGTTCCCGGGCGTCAGGGACTCGGCGCCGTCAGATACCTCTGCACCGTCGGCCCCAGCCACGCCACGATCTCCTGGCGGCTGAGCGCCACGGTCGGCGGGAACTTCAGGACGTAGCGGGTCAGCGCCAGCCCGAGCATCTGCGTCGCCACCAGCCCGGCCCGTGCCGGGATCTGCTCCGGGTCGGGACACGCGTACCGGGCGACCGGCAGGACCTGGTCCCGGAAGATGCCCTGCATCCGCTCGGCGCCCGCCTGATTGGTGGCGCCGACCCGTAGCAGGGCCGTGAGTTCCTCGTTCTCCTCCCACATGGTGAGGAAGTGCGTCACGAGGGTCTCGCCGATGATCTGCCGGGGCAGCGCGGCGAACTCCGGCAGCCGCAGATCGACGGAGACCGCCGCCGCGAACAGGCCTTCCTTGTTGCCGAAGTAGCGCATCACCATCGACGGATCGATGCGCGCGTCCTTGGCGATGGCGCGGATGGTGGCCCGCTCGTATCCGTCGGTCGCGAAGCGCTCGCGGGCGGCGGCGAGGATCGCGGTGCGGGTGGCGTCGGAGCGGCGGGACGGTGCGGGGGGCTTGCTGTCGGTCATGCCAACAACCGTAGGCCAACACGTGTTGACACGTCCAGGCGGGGGCTCTACGTTTGTCAACAAGCGTTGGTCAACAGTTGTTGGCAAACGGACGTTGGCATCCAGGGAGGCCACCATGAACGGCACAGGCACCGGAAACGGCACCACCCCCTCCGTCATCGTCGTCGGCTCCGGCCCCACCGGCCTGCTCCTCGCCGGTGACCTCGCCACCGCCGGCGTCCCCGTCACCCTCCTCGAAAAGCGCCCCCACAAGATCAGCAACCTCTCCCGCGCCTTCGGAGTGCACGCCCGCACCCTGGAGCAGCTCGACGCCCGCGGCCTCGCCGACCCGCTGCTCGCCACCGGCGAGACCATCACCGGCCTGCGTCTCTTCCGTCGCCTCTCGCTCGACCTCGGCACGCTGCCCTCCCGCTTCCCCTTCCTCCTCATCACCCCGCAGTACGAGGTCGAGCGGCTGCTGGAGCGGCGGGCGCGCGAGGCAGGGGTGGAGTTCGCGTACGAGAGCGAGGTCGTCGGGCTGCGGCAGGACGAAGAGGGCGTCGACCTCGACGTACGCGGCCCCGAAGGCGAAGTCGTCACCCACCGCGCGGCCTACGTCGTCGGCGCGGACGGCCACCACAGCGCCGTACGCCGGGCGATCGGCCTGCCCTTCCCCGGCGTCTCCGTCATCAAGTCCCTGCTCCTGGCGGACGTCAGGCTCGCCCAGCAGCCAGAGGGCGTACTCACCGTCAACGGCGCGGGCGACGCCTTCGCGATGATCGCGTCCTTCGGCGACGGCTGGTACCGCGTCATGGGCTGGAACCGCCGCAACGAGGCGGCCGACGACGCCCCGCTCGACCTCGACGAGATCAAGGAGGTCACCCGCCGCGCCCTCGGCACCGACTACGGCATGCATGACGCGCGCTGGCTGTCCCGTTTCCACAGCGACGAGCGCCAGGCGCCGGAGTACCGCGTCGGCCGGGTCTTCCTCGCCGGGGACGCCGCGCACATCCACTCACCGGCCGGCGGCCAGGGCATGAACACCGGCCTCCAGGACGCGGCCAACCTCGGCTGGAAACTCGCCGCGGCCGTCCAGGGCCGGGCACCCGCGGGCCTCCTCGACACCTACCAGACCGAACGCCACCCCGTAGGCAAGGCAGTCCTGCGCAGCAGCGGCGGCCTGGTCCGGCTGGCCCGTGCACAGAGCCCCGCACTGCGTGCCGTACGCACGCTCGTCTCAGCCTTCGTCAACGTGGCCCGCCCCGCCCAGCGCAAGGCCCTGGCCCAGATCTCCGGCCTCGGCTACAAATACCCCGCCCCCCGAGGCTCCCACCGCCTCACCGGCACCCGAGTCCCCGACGTCGCCCTCAAGAGCGGCCGCCTCTACGAGGCCCTGCGCGGCGGCCGCTTCGTACTGATCACTCCCGAGGGGTACGACGAGAGGGCCGCCCGCGAGGACCGGCTGACCGTCGAGCACTGGGCAGGAGACCGCCGTACGACCGTGCTGGTACGCCCCGACGGATACGCGGCCTGGGCGGCGGACTCCGCCGAACCGGGCGCGATCGAGGCGGCGCTCGCCGCGCACCTGGGGTGAAGGCGCGTGGACGGAGGGGCCGAGAAGAGCGGATCGCTCTTCTCGGCCCCTCCGTCGGCAGCCCTAGGGAAGCGTGACGAACGGGGACAGGAACGCGCGGGCGCCCGGAGTGTCCAGGCGGTACGTCACATTGGTCGCGTAGCACGGGGTGTCGCCGGTGATGGTGGTGGCGGCCAGGACGTTCTTCCCACCGATCACGGCGAAGTTGGGGCCGCCGGAGTCGCCGTAGCAGGCACCGCCGTTGCCCTGCGGGGCGGTCATCGCCAGGCGTACCCAGGAGTTGTTGAGCGCGTCGAAGGTGACGGGTGCCTTCATGCGGACGCCGCCGCCGGGGTGGGTCTGGCCGCCGGGGCCGTTGACGGCCTCCTGGGTTCCGTATCCGGCGACGAACCAGTCGGTGGAGTTGAGGCCCCGCGGGCCGAGCGCGCCGAGCTGACCGGCGGTCGGGAGGGCCGCGGGCGTGAAGGACCAGCGGGACTTCATCTTCGTGGCGGAGAGCTCGATCACCGAGATGTCGTGGGTGTCGGACGCGGGCCCGGGGAAGTCGGGGTGGCTGTGGGCCGTGCCCTGGACCGCGACGGCGTTCGCCTGGGCGGCCGGGTCGCCCGGGTACGTCTTCGCGGCGGCGTCGAGGCCGGACTGCACGTTCTGGTCCAGCGACACGTAGAACTTCACGTTGTCCGGCCAGTCGGTGGTGCAGTGCGCGGCCGTCAGGAAGGTGTCCGCGTCGATCATGGTGCCGGAGCAGACCCAGTCGACCCGGTCCGGCGTCGCGGGGTTGCCGTCGTTGTCCCACGTGGCGACGAGCGCGCCGACCTCGGTGCGCTCGGGGGCGGGCGTCGCGTTGTAGGAGTTGATGGCGGAGGCCGGCAGCGCGGTGGCGAGCACGGCCGCACAGGCCGCCGCTGTGACGGCGGTGGCGGTGAAGCGTATGGCTGACAAAAGAACTACCCCTTCGGCAGGTGGGAGTGGGTGTTCTCCTGTGGGAGGTGGGCCAAGTGAAGCGCCTGGGGGGCGTCGCGACAAGAGCGTGATCGATTCATAGGGAAAGCCCTAGCGATCATTCAGTTCTGCTGAAAGGAATGCTCGAAAAGATTCGATGGACGTGACAGTTCCGGCGCTGCGACGGTGGATCCACCGAGATCACCGACCAGCGAAAGGACGTCTGTGGCCGTCGTAGCCGACCGGAGCACCACTTCTTCCCCTACGACATCGAGGGCGGCCCCCGTTCTGGGGATCGCCCTCGCCGCGCTGGCCACCCTCGTCTGGTCCGGAAGCTTCGTCACCTCCCGTGCGCTGGGCGACAGTGTGCCGCCCGTCCAGCACGCCTTCTGGCGCTGGGTGGTGGCGCTGGTGGCGGTCGCACCGTTCGGCGCCCGGCAGGCCTGGCGGCAACGGCCGCTGATCCGGCGCCACTTCGGCTTTGTGCTCCTCGCCTCCCTCCTCGGCGTCGCCGTCTACAACACCCTCGTCAACCAGGCCGGGCTGTCCACGCCCGCCGCCAACATGGGCATGATCATGGCCGCGGCGCCGGTGCTGATGGCGGTGTATGAACGGGCGAGCGGCGTACGGCTCGGGGCCCGCCGGGTGGCCGGGCTGCTCATCGCCTGCACGGGCGTGCTGCTGCTCGTGGGCGGCGGAGCCGGCTTCGCAGCGGGCGACCTCTGGATGGTCGCCGCGGCCTGCTGCTTCGGCGGGTACAGCGCGCTGCTGCGCCGCAGACCCGCCGAACTCGGCGGCACCGCCTTCCTGTTCACCACGTTCCTCATCGGCGCCACCCTGCTGCTACCCGCCCAGGCCGTGAGCCTCGCCGTCCAGGGAGGATTCGAACCGACGACCGGAACCGTCCTGCCCCTCCTCTACGTCGGCATCGCCTCCTCCGCCCTCGCCTTCTTCGCCTGGAACACGGCGATCGCACTCGTCGGCCCGACCCGCGCCGGCGTCGTCTACTACCTCCAGCCGGTCTGTGTGGCCCTGCTGTCCTGGGCGCTGCTCGGCGAGACGACCGGCCCGGCGCAGCTGCTGTGCATGGCACTGATCCTGGGCGGGGTCGTGCTGGGAGCCAGTTCACGGATCGGCGCCGGATAGGTTGCCGCCATGGCCGACTGGGACATCCGGAAGCTGCAGATCCTGCGGACGCTGCGGGAACAGGGCACCGTCACGGCGACCGCCGAGGCGCTGCGGATGACCCCCTCGGCCGTCTCCCAGCAGCTGACCAATCTGGCCAAGCAGCTCGGGGTGCCGCTGCTGGAGGCGCAGGGGCGGCGGGTGCGGCTCACGGACGCGGCACGGCTGGTGCTGCGCCATGCCGAGGTGGTGTTCGAGCAACTGGAGCGTGCGGACGCCGAGTTGGCGGCCTACGCGCACGGCGAGGTCGGCGAGGTGCGGGTCGGCGCCTTCTCGACCGCCGTGCCCGCCCTGGTCGTACCGGCCGTGAAGGCGCTGCGGGCCACGCACCCCGGGGTCAGTGTGCGGGTGCGGGAGGCCGAGGCGGGGCAGGCGTACGAGCTGCTGGCCGCCGGGGACGTGGATCTGGCCCTGTCCTTGGCGGCCCAGGCGCCGAGCGAGGCGGATCCGCGCTTCACCCGGGTGCCCTTGCTCGCCGATCCACTGGACCTCGCCCTCCCGCACGACCATCCGCTCGCTTCCGCCGAGGGACTGCGGCTGGCCGACCTCGCCGCCGAGCCGTGGATCTTCGGGGGTAGCGGGCCTTGGTCGGACATCACGCGGGGGGCGTGTGAGGCGGCCGGGTTCAGCCCGTATCAGGGGCATTCGGCGGCCGGGTGGACCGCGATCCTGGCGATGGTGGAGGCGGGGATGGGCGTGGCTCTCGTGCCGCGGATGGTGGGAGCGCGGCGCGAGGGCGTGGTGATGCGGGAGCTGGCGGGTGATCGGCCGGTGCGGCATGTGGTGGCGGCGGTGCGGAAGGGCGCGGAGGACGCACCGGCGGTCGTCCGGGTGCTCGATGCTCTGCGGAGTGTTGCCGTCGGCTGATCGCGGGGCTGGAGTTCCAGGAGTTTCCTCAGGCCGCGGGCCGGACCGGCGCTCGTAGAAAGCTACGAAAGGCCGCTCCCTGCCTGCGGTCGCTTTCATGTCTTCTACTCCTGGCTGACTCTGTTCGGTTGGCTGTCTACTCCTCAACAGTTGGTTGAGATCGATGTGGATCACCGACTTTCCGAACGGAAGAGAATCTCGTGACAAAGGCGGATGGTTCCTGATGAGCAGCCAGACTTCTCCCGCCCGTACCCCGCAGGACCTCAAAGAGGCCATCACGGGCGGGATCGGCGACAGTCCACTCCGACCGGACGGAACACTCAAGGTGAGCGGGGAGTACGCCTACTCCTCGGACCTGTGGGCGGAGGACATGCTCTGGGGCGCCACCCTGCGCAGCCCTCATCCCTATGCGCGGATCAACTCGATCGACATCTCGCCCGCGCTCAAGCACCCCGGCGTGTACGCGGTGCTGACTCACAAGGACATACCCGGCGAGAACATCTACGGCCTGAAGGTCCCCGACACTCCGGTGCTCGCCGAGGACATCGTGCGCTACGAGGGCGAGCCCGTCGCCCTCGTGGCCGCCGACCACCCAGAGACGGCACGCCGGGCACTGGCGAAGATCGTGGTCGACTACGACGTACTCGAACCGGTCACCGATCCGGAGCGGGCCGCGCACGACGACACGCTGCCCAAGCTGCACCCTGGCGGCAACGTGGTGCGCTACCAGCCGATCGTCAAGGGCGACCCGGAGGCGAAGGCCGATGTCGTGGTGTCCGACGTGTACACCCTCGGCATGCAGGACCAGGCGTTCCTCGGGCCGGAGTCCGGGCTGGCCATCCCCGACGAGGACGGCGGGGTCGATCTGTTCATCGCCACCCAGTGGCTGCACGTCGACCAGAAGCAGACGGCGCGGGCGCTCGGGCTCCCCGTCGAGAAGGTGCGCTTCACCATGTCCGGTGTCGGCGGCGCCTTCGGTGGCCGCGAGGACCTGTCCATGCAGATCCACTGCTGCCTGCTGGCGCTGCACACCGGCAAGCCGGTGAAGATGGTCTACAACCGGCAGGAGTCCTTCTACGGCCATGTGCACCGGCACCCGGCCAAGATGTACTACGAGCACGGCGCGACCAAGGACGGCAAGCTCGTCTACATCAAGGCGCGGATGTACTTCGACGGCGGCGCGTACGCCTCCAAGACCCCCGTCGTGGTCAGCAACGCCACCTCGTTGGGCACCGGGCCGTACGAGGTGCCCAACGTCCGGATCGAGGGCTGGGGCCTCTATACGAACAACCCGCCGTGCGGCGCGATGCGCGGCCTCGGCGCCGTGCAGCCGGCGTACGCGTACGAGTCCCAGATGGACAAGCTCGCCAAGGCACTGGACATGGACCCGGTACGGCTGCGGCAGCTCAACGCCGTCGAAGAGGGCTCGACCCTGCACACCGGGCAGGTGCTGGATTCCCCCGCGCCGGTCGCCGAACTGCTGGAACGGCTCAGGCGGCTCCCGCTGCCGCCGGAGCACCCGACCGGACCGGCGGACGTCCGCAGCCTGCCGGGCGGGCTGTCCAACACCACGCACGGCGAAGGCGTCGTCCGGGGCGTCGGCTACAGCGTGATCATCAAGAACGTCTCCTACGCGGAAGGCGTCGACGACTACTCCACGGCGCGGGTGCGGTTGCAGGCCATCGGCGGTGAACCGGTCGCGATGGTGCACACCGCGGCGGCCGAGGTCGGGCAGGGCCTGGTCACCGTGCAGCAGCAGATCGCCCGTACCGAACTCGGCGTGGAGCGGGTGAACATCCACCCGACCGACACCAACGTCGGTGACGCGGGCTCCAGTTCGGCCTCCCGGCAGACCTACATCACCGGCGGTGCCGTCCGGAACGCGTGCGAAGCGGTCCGCGGGGCGCTCTTCGACCGGGTCGCCCAGCGCTTCGGCCAGAACCCCGCCGATCTGTCGCTCTCCGGCGGCAAGGTCGTGTCCCACGCCACCGGTTTCGTCGCCGATCTCGTCGAGGTGCTCGGCGATGACGTGATCGAGGAGACCAGGGAGTACCACCACCTCCAGACCTACGCGATGGACCCGGAGACCGGACAGAGCCGGCGGGTGCACGTCCAGCACGCCTACGCCGCGCACCGGGCGGTGGTCGACGTCGACACCGAGCTGGGTCTGGTCAAGGTCGTACAGCTGGACTGTGCGCAGGACGTCGGCAAGGCGATCAACCCGGACGCCGTCGTCGGCCAGATCCACGGTGGTTCCGCGCAGGGGCTCGGCCTTGCCGTGATGGAGGAGATCCAGGTCAAGGACGGCAAGATCCGCAATCCGTCGTTCACGGACTATCTGATCCCGACCATCCTGGACACACCGCCGATGGTGGTGGACGTGATCGAGAGGGCCGACCCGAACGCGCCGTACGGCGTCCGGGGCGTCGGCGAACCACCCACCATCTCCGCCACGCCCGCGGTCGTGAACGCCATCCGCAATGCGACGGGGCTGAACCTGACGCACACGCCGGTCTCCCCCAAGCACATCTGCGGCGTTTAGCCCCCACTGTCTCCGAAACGAGGAACGAGCATGACTACGCACACCCAGGAAACGAGCGTCCACGAGTCCGAGCGTGGCTGGATGGAGCAGGCGATCAGTCTGGCCACCAGCAGCGTCACCAACGGCGGTGGGCCCTTCGGCGCGCTGGTCGCCAAGAATGGCGAGGTCGTCGCGATCGGCAACAACCAGGTCACCTCGACGCTGGACCCGACGGCGCACGCCGAGGTGAGTGCGATGCGGGCCGCCTGCACGGCGTTGGACACCTTCTCGCTCGACGGCTGTGTCCTGATCACGTCGTGCGAGCCATGTCCGATGTGCCTGTCCTCCGCGCTGTGGGCGCGAGTCGACCGGATCGTCTATGCCGCCGATCGGCACGACGCCGCGGTGGCCGGCTTCGACGACCGTAAGTTCTACGACCTGTTCGAGAAGAAGCCCAAGTCGATGTGGCCGACGTCGGTCGAGCAGTTGGACCTGCCGAACCGTACGGCGCCGTTCGACGCGTGGCTGGCCAAGTCCGACCGCGTGGACTACTGACGGCCGAGGTCCGCGACCTCATGAAGCTGGTGGCGGCCGGCGCTGGATGCCCCGGCCCAGTCGCTGTTCCGGATGGAGTTGGCGGCAGCGCCGCTGTCAGAGGTGGATCGCGCGGCCCGACGCTCAGTGCCCGGCCGGTGTCGGAGGTTGAGGGTCAGCGCGAACCGTCCGGGATCAGTGTCCTCGGTGCACAGCATCGTGGCCCAGACGCTCCTGCTGCCGTACACGCCGCGTCATGATGATTGCGGGGATACCGAGCGCCAGCAGCACCGGGATCGTGGCGGTGATCCCGAACCAGAGGAAGATCGCGAGGTAGCCGTAGGCGGCGTTGTCCACGTCCGCGTCCGCCTTCACCAGGAAGACGATGCTGGCCACAAAAGGCGACCACCATGAGACCCGCGACGGCGATCGCGAGCCAGAGCAGGACGCCGGCCCAACGCCGGTACCCGGCACTGACCTGCTGGAACCGTGGCGGCCCGTACCCGCCGGGCGGACCTGGCGCCGGGCGTTGGGCCGGCCACCGATCAGACATGCGGCCCAGTCCTACGGTGCGCGGCCCCGGAACACCAACTTCCGCCGCCACAGCACGCACCGCGTCGGAGCGTCGTCCCCCGGGTCACTCCTTCAGCGAGTCCCACGCGTCGGCGTGGAAGCTGCGCAGGAGGGCGATCAGCGCGGCCGCGAGCCGCCAGTCCACACCGGGTGCGTGTACGTGCAGTTTGTCGCCCTTGGACCTGAACTCCAGCGGGACCTGCCCGTTCGCGCGCCACCGGATGCGCCGGGGTGCGCGTGCGAAGCCGCCCTCGTTGCCAGGGACGCTGTCGAAGACGGTGATCACGAGGGCCGCCATCATCAGGGGCAGCAGGAGCCACCACATCCACCACCATACGATCCTCCCCTTGAAGCCGACCGCTTCGGAGCCGCCGGGCTGGTGCACGGTCCAGCGGGTGCGCAGGCCCTTGCCGCGGAGCGCCTTCTCGCGCATGAGCGTGCCGATGACCTCGCCGTGCGCGCCGAACACCTGAAACCTGGCGACGCCGCCGCCGGCCGACGGGGTCACCACGGTGGCCACCCGCTCCCGGCGTTGATCGTCGGCCCACAGGGCGAAGGAACGGGCCCCGCCACGCCGGGCCGCAAGGTACGCGGACGTACCTCCCGGCGGCAGTTCGCGCTCCACGTACACGGCCGACGGCGCCGGCCCCGACCCGTCGGAGAAGCTGACCATGTGCGCCACTTTCGCCTGGCCCTGGCCGTCGACTCGTCGCGGCCCGCCGTACATGGTCAGTACGTTGCTGCTCATCCGATGTGCTCCAAGTGCCGATCGGCTCCGCAACGAGACTGCGGATTCGGCGCGATGTCCGGCCACACAGTAGCCAGGCCCGGTCGCTGAGTGTGCCGGTCGTTTGACCCACAAGGAACGGCCGCCGCTCACACCGGAATACGGGCAAGGCGGCGGTCGAGACCACCTCACAGCCGCGACCTTGTTGAGCTCGACTGCCGCAGCCGCGGGGAAGTCGCCGACTTCCCTGCTGGCATTCGATCCGCTGGACGCTTTTCGGCACGCCCCCGGACGAGGCGCTCCTGAGACCTGCCAGGCCAATACCCGAAGCGTCGGCCTGCCGACTGACCGTACGAAAGGGGGCGCCCGGCATCGTGCCGGGCGCCCCCATCGACGTACGAACGACTACTGCGCCGCCGCCGCGTCCGCCGCCTGCGCCTTCAGCGCCCGCTCCACGCCCGCCCGCGACTCCGAGATCAGCCGGCGCAGGGCCGCGTTCGGGTCGGCGGAGGTCAGCCAGGTGTCGGTCTTGGTCAGGGTTTCCGGGGAGACCTGGATGGTCGGGTAGAGGCCGATGGCGATCTGCTGGGCGATCTCGTGGGAGCGGGACTCCCAGATGCCCTTGACGACCTCGAAGAACGTGTCGGCGTACGGCGCCAGCAGCTCGCGCTGGTCGGTCTGGACGAAGCCCGAGATGACGGCTTCCTGGATGGCGTTGGGGAGCTTGTCGGAGTCGATGACCGACGCCCAGGCCTCCGCCTTCGCCTCCGGGGTGGGCCGGGCCGCACGGGCGGTCGCCGCGTGCCGCTCGCCTGCCGCCGTCTTGTCCCGCTCGGACTCGCCCGCGATCTCCGCCTCGTCGAACCGGCCGACGGCGGCGAGCCGTTGGACGAACGCCCAGCGCAGCTCGGTGTCGACGGCCAGGCCCTCGATCGTCTGCGAACCGTCCAGCAGCGCCTCCAGCAGGTCCAGCTGCTCCGGCGTACGAGCCGTCGCCGCGAACGCCCGCGCCCACGCCAGCTGGTGGTCGCCGCCCGGCGCCGCCGACCGCAGATGGGCCAGCGTGGCGTCGGTCCAGCGGGTGAGCAGGGCCTCGCGGGCGGCGGGGTCGGCGTACAGGTCGATCGCCAGCTTCACCTGGCGCTGCAGCGACTGCACGACACCGATGTCGGACTCCTTGCCGATGCCGGACAGCACGAGGGAGAGGTAGTCGCGGGTGGCGAGTTCCGCGTCCCGCGTCATGTCCCACGCCGACGCCCAGCACAGGGCGCGCGGCAGCGACGCCTCGAAGTCGCCGAGGTGGTCCGTGACGAAGGACAGCGACTGCTCGTCCAGCCGGACCTTCGCGTACGACAGGTCGTCGTCGTTGAGCAGGACCACGTCCGGACGGCGTTTGCCCACCAGCTGCGGTACGGCGGTCAGTTCGCCGTCGACGTCCAGCTCCACGCGCTCGTCGCGCAGCAGCTTGCCGCTGTCGTCATCGAGGGCGTACAGGCCGACCGCGATGCGGTGCGGGCGCAGTGTCGGCTCGCCCTTGGCGCCCGCCGGGAGCGCCGGGGCCTCCTGGCGGATCGCGAAGGAGGTGATGACGCCGCTGTCGTTCGTCTCGATCTCCGGGCGCAGGATGTTGATGCCAGCCGTCTCCAGCCACAGCTTCGACCAGGTCTTCAGGTCCCGCCCGGAGGTCTCCTCCAGCGCGCCCAGCAGGTCCGACAGGCGCGTGTTGCCGTACGCGTGCGCCTTGAAGTACGCCTGTACGCCCCGGAAGAACTCGTCCATGCCGACGTAGGCGACAAGCTGCTTGAGGACGCTCGCGCCCTTCGCGTACGTGATGCCGTCGAAGTTGACGAGCACGTCGTCGAGGTCGCGGATCTCGGCCATGATCGGGTGCGTCGAGGGCAGCTGGTCCTGGCGGTACGCCCACGTCTTCATGGAGTTGGCGAAGGTCGTCCAGGAGTGCGGCCAGCGCGACTCGGGGGAGTACGCCTGGCAGGCGATGGAGGTGTACGTGGCGAACGACTCGTTCAGCCACAGGTCGTTCCACCACTCCATGGTGACCAGGTCGCCGAACCACATGTGGGCCAGCTCGTGCAGGATCGTCTCCGCCCGCACCTCGTACGCGGCGTCGGTCACCTTCGACCGGAACACGTACTGGTCGCGGATCGTCACCGCGCCCGCGTTCTCCATCGCGCCCGCGTTGAACTCCGGCACGAACAGCTGGTCGTACTTCTTGAACGGGTACGCGTAGTCGAACTTCTCCTGGAACCAGTCGAAGCCCTGCCGGGTCACCTCGAAGATCGCGTCCGAGTCCAGGAACTCGGCGAGGGAGGGGCGGCAGTAGATGCCGAGCGGGACGGACTGCCCGTTCTTCTCGTACACGCTGTGCACGGAGTGGTACGGCCCGACGATGAGCGCCGTGATGTACGTCGAGATCCGCGGCGTCGGCTCGAAGACCCAGGTGTCGTCCTTGGGCTCCGGCGTCGGCGAGTTGGAGACGACCGTCCAGCCGGTCGGCGCCTTCACGGTGAACTGGAAGGTGGCCTTCAGGTCCGGCTGCTCGAAGGAGGCGAAGACCCGGCGGGCGTCCGGCACCTCGAACTGGGTGTAGAGGTAGGCCTGGTTGTCGACGGGGTCGACGAACCGGTGCAGGCCCTCTCCGGTGTTGGTGTACGCGCAGTCGGCGACGACACGGAGGATGTTGCGGCCTGCCAGCAGCCCCGGCAGGGCGATCCGGGAGTCCTTGAACACCTCGTCGGCATCCAGCGGATCCCCGTTGAGCGTGATCTCGTGGACGGTCGGGGCGACCAGGTCGATGAAGGACTTCGCGCCGGTTTCGGCGACGTCGAAGCGCACCGTGGTCACGGACCGGTAGGTACCGCCCTCCTGCGCGCCGGAGAGGTCGAGATCGATCTCGTACGAGTCAAGGGTGAGCAGCTTGGCTCGCTGCTGCGCCTCTTCGCGAGTCAGGTTGGTGCCAGGCACGCGGTCATCTCCTCGATATGGGTGGCTTCGGCGGTTCGGTCATCCTTCCACGGGACCTGTGAGTAACGCGATGTCCGGTTCCCGCCGGTGAGCGGGCCGGACGCGCAGGACGCTGTTCGTATGACGACGACGTACACCGCACGACCCATCACCCCCGTGACCCTGAAGGAGCTGCGCTCTGCTGATGATGCGGGGCGCGAGATGGTTCCCGTGACCGACGAGGAGGGCGGGGCGCCGCTCCGCTGCTGTCTGCGCCGCAGCGAGCCGGGGGAGCTGATCGCCCTCGTCTCGTACGCCCCACTGCGCCGCTGGGCCGCGGAGACGGGAGCGGAACCCGGTGCCTACGACGAGCAGGGCCCGGTCTTCATCCACGCCGAGGAATGCCCCGGCCCCGGCCCGGACGGCTACCCCTTCGCGCGCGCCCACCGCACCGTCCGGCGCTACTCGGCCGAGGGCCGCATCCTGGGCGGCGAGCTGGTCGACGCGGTCGACGACGAGGCCTTCCGGAAGGCGTTCGACGACCCGGCCGTGGCGCTGGTGCATGTGCGGGCCGTGGAGTACGGGTGCTTTCTGTACGAGGTGCGGCGCGCTCTGCTGTGAGTGCCGCGATATGCCGTCGATCGTCTGCGGCGCCGTCGTGGCTGGTCGCGCAGTTCCCCGCGCCCCTTTGGGGCGTTATTCCTCGGGTATGTGAAAGGGCCGGCCACCCGTGGGTGACCGGCCCCTGACGCCGGGGATTACTTCGCGCTCAGCTCCGCCGCCACCAGCTCCGCGATCTGTACCGCGTTCAGGGCGGCGCCCTTGCGGAGGTTGTCGCTGGAGACGAAGAGGGCGAGGCCGTTGTCGACGGTCTCGTCGGTGCGGATGCGGCCGACGTAGGACGGGTCCTGGCCGGCGGCCTGGAGGGGGGTCGGGATGTCGGAGAGCTCCACGCCCGGCGCGGCGGCCAGCAGCTCGGTCGCGCGCTCGGCGCTGATCGGGCGGGCGAAACGGGCGTTGACCTGGAGGGAGTGGCCGGCGAAGACCGGGACGCGGACGCAGGTGCCGGAGACCTTGAGCTCCGGGATCTCCAGGATCTTGCGGGACTCGTTGCGCAGCTTCTGCTCCTCGTCGGTCTCGTTCAGACCGTCGTCGACGAGGTTGCCGGCGAAGGGCAGCACGTTGAAGGCGATGGGGCGCTTGTAGACACCGGGCTCCGGGAAGTCGACCGCGCCGCCGTCATGGGTGAGCCGGTCCGCGTCGGCGACCACCTTCTGCGCCTGCCCGTGCAGCTCCGCCACGCCCGCGAGACCGGAGCCGGACACGGCCTGGTAGGTGGCGACGACCAGCGCTTCGAGGCCCGCCTCCGCGTGCAGCGGCTTCAGGACCGGCATCGCGGCCATCGTCGTGCAGTTCGGGTTGGCGATGATGCCCTTGGGCCGGTCGGCGATCGCGTGCGGGTTCACCTCGGACACCACCAGCGGTACGTCCGGGTCCTTGCGCCAGGCCGACGAGTTGTCGATCACGACCGCGCCCTGGGAGGCGACCTTCTCCGCCAGCGCCCGGGAGGTCGCGCCGCCCGCGGAGAACAGCACGATGTCCAGGCCGCTGTAGTCGGCGGTCGCCGCGTCCTCCACCGTCACGCCGTCCAGGGTCGTCCCCGCGGAGCGGGCCGAGGCGAACAGACGCAGCTCGGTGACCGGGAAGGCACGCTCCGTGAGGATCCTGCGCATGACCGTGCCGACCTGCCCGGTGGCTCCGACGATTCCGACCCTCACGGCGACTCCTTCTGCGTGTACGTACGTGTCTGCGGCTTTTCCATCATGCGGCCGACCCCGGTCCGCCTGTCCAATTCTTTGCGCTCCATGCCCGAGGAGTGGGACACCGGGCAGTGTGACGTACACCTCGGGCAGATTTCCCGAGGATCCGCCGAACGTTTCCGCGCGCTGCGGCGTCGTAGAGGAAACGCGGTGAGGGGGGTGGCTTGTGCTGCGCAGAAAGGCCCGCCGTGACCAGGGGAACGATGATCCTCTGGACGCGGCTCAGGAACGCCGGGTGCGGGCGGTGCTCGCGCTGGGCGGTGTGCCGCAGACGGACCTGCCGGACGGGGTGCAGCAGGTCCGCCTGCGGCTGCTCGAGCGGGCGGCGAAGGGGTACGAGGCCCCGCGCGATGTCTCCGCATGGGTGGCCGTGGTCGCCTCCAACCTCGCCATGGACTGGCACCGCGCCAAGCGCCGCCAGGAACGGCTCGGCGAGCGCCTGGCCTCCCTGCGCCAGCTGGAGCACCCCTCCGGCGAGGACACCAGCGTGCTCTCCCTCGCCGTCGCCCAGGGCCTGGACGAGCTGCCCGACTCCCAGCGCCAGGTCCTCGTCCTGCGTTTCTACGCCGATCTGCCCGTCCGCTCGATAGCCGACGAACTCGGCATCCCGGAAGGCACGGTCAAGAGCCGGCTGCACACGGCGGTACGGGCACTGCGCGCCCGCCTGCACGAGGACGAGGTGGTGTGACATGACCGCCGAACACAACGGCGCCGACGCGCTGATGGCCGCGCTCACCGACGAGCCGCTGACGGACGAGGCCCGCGCGGACGCCGCCTTCATGGCCGAGCACGAGTCGGCACTCGCCGATCTGGCGCTGCTGCGCGAGCAGTTGGGGGTCATCGGGGACACGCTGGCCGCCGAGCCGGCGAAGCAGAAGGCCGAAAAACCCACGCCGGCGGTACGGCAGCGGCGGCGCCGGACGCTGCGGCTCGCGCTGGGCGGGCTCGCGGTGGCGTGTGCCGCCTCGCTGTTCGCGGGGGCGGGGTGGCTTGTCATGCAGGCCGGGTCGGGGACGACGGACGACAGCGGCTCGCTGGCGGACACCAGCGGCTCGGACAGCGCGGGCAAGCCGGAGAACGACGACGCCTCGGGGAAGGCGGAGGAAGCGTCGGAGAGCGGCGCCCGCTACCTCGCCTGCGCCCGCCTAGTCGTCGAGGGCACGGTCACCGCCGTGGTGCCGGTCCCCGGCACCGCACAGGAACGCGTCACCCTGGACATCACCCGCTCCTACAAGCCCGCCAAGGGCGTGGACGAGGTCGTCTTCGTCATGGACGAGGAGATTCTCAACAAGGGCGACCACGCCCTGATCGGCCTCCCGCGGAACGCGGCCTCGCCCGACCTGTGGGCCGTCGGCAGGAAGGACATGGCCCGGGAACGCACCTGGATCACCAGGGCCCTCCCCGAGTCCCGCACCCTCACCTGCGAATGAGAAAGGGGCGGGCGCCCGGAAGGACGCCCGCCCCAGCAGCCGTAACACCTACGGCGTGACCTTCTCGATCTTCACGCTGCCCACGCCCGCGACCGTGCCGCGCGCGTTGACCAGCTGGACCTGGCCGAAGAACTCACGGCCCTCCGGAGCGGCCGCGGCGGCGGTGATGCTCGCGGAGACGGTCGCCGAGGCGCCCGTACCGAGCTTCACCGGCGCGTCGTCGACGGTGACGCTGCCGAGGACGGTGGAGAAGAACACGTCCTGGTAGTCGTACGCCGTCGAACCGGCCGGCACCGAGTAGCCGATGACCTGGACGGTGTACGTACCGGCGGCCGGGTTCGGCACCGAGACGGACTCCTCCGAGTCACCGTCGGCCGAGCTGCCGACCTCGTCGCCGGCGGCGTCCAGGACCACCAGGTCCAGGTCGGCCGACGTGTCGGAGACGTTGCCGATGGCGACGTCCAGCGACTTGGCGCCCTCGGGCACCACGACCGTGCTGGTCTGGGTCGCGCCGTTGGCGATGGTCGGGCGGGCCGACTTCGACGAGCCGAGCGGGCCGCCGGCCAGCTTGCCGTCCAGGGCGGCGAACTTGTTGGTCGCCTTCCAGGACGCCTCGACCGGGGTGCCGACCTTGGCCTCGGGCACGGTCACGACGTCGGGGTCGAAGGCCGCGCCGTAGACGGCGACGTTCAGCTTGTACGGGTTGTCGAGCAGCGGCGACGTACGGCGAGACTCGACCTCGATCTCCCAGACGCCGGCCTGCGGATCGGCGTACGAGCGCACGTCGGGGCGGCAGGGAGCGCTGTCCGGGTTGGTGTAGTTCGGGTAGCAGTTGATCGTCGACGTCGGGTCGACCGGAACGCCGTACGGGTGAATGGCGATGAACCGGGTCTGGCTCTTGCCCTTCAGCCCGCCGATCGCCACCTCCAGCGCCTTCGCGCCCTCGGGCACGGTCACGAAGTAGGACTTGCTGCTGTTGCGCTGCACCGAACCGGAGGCGGAGTAGCTGTACTTCAGCGGGGCCGAGACCACGACGGTGCTCATGGCCTGCTTGTCGACGCCCTCGGTGCGCGGGTCGTCGATCTCGAGGATCGCGCTCTTGATGCCCGCGCTCTTGGGGTTGGCCTGGACCTTGACGGTCACCGGCTGGTTCAGCGGCAGCTTGACGACGTCGGAGCCGACGATCTTGAAGGTGCCGCCTGCGTTGTTCTCGAAGTCCAGCTCGTGCCGCAGCGAGCGGTCCGCGCCGGACGTCCGGGTGATCGTGACGTCGTACGTCTTCTTCTGGCCGGCCTTGAGGCCGCCCTCACGGTCGTACAGGCCGGTGCCGAAGCCCGGCGTCTTCAGGGCGAAGTCGATCGCGGTGTCGACCGGGGCCTTGACGGTGTAGTCGTGGGCGGTGGCGCCGTCCTTGATGGCGTCCCAGGCGTCCACGATGTTGATCAGGCCCGCGCCCTCCTCGTACGCCTGCACACCGGGGATGTGGTCGGCGGTCGAGTTCAGGGCGGTGCGCAGCTTCGCCGGGGTGAGGGCGATGCCCTTCTGCTTGGCGGCACTCAGCAGCAGCGCGCTCGCGCCCGCCGCCTGCGGGGACGCCATCGAGGTGCCCTGGAGCATGCCGTAGCCGGCCGGCAGCGAGTAGCCCGCCTCGGCGACCGGGGCGCCCGGCAGCCAGGTCTGGATGGTGTTGATCGCGGCACCGGGCGCGGAGAGCGTCGGCGCGAAGCCGCCGTCCTCACGCGGGCCGCGGGAGGAGAACGGCATCATCGCGTACGACTTCTGCACCGCGGAGCCGTAGTTGGCGGCCCACGTCTTCTTGGAGATCGTCGCGCCGACCGAGATGACCTTGTCGGCCAGGGACGGGTCGCCGATGGTGTTCGTGCCGGGGCCGGAGTTGCCCGCGGAGATCACCAGCTGCACGCCGTACTCGTCGATGAGGCGCGTGTACAGCTCGGCGCGCGCGTTGTTGCCGTCATTGAGCGCGGGCAGGCCGCCGATCGACATGTTGACGATGTCGACGCCGCGCTTGGTGACGAGGTCGATCATGCCCTCGGTGAGCGCGACGTTGGTGCAGCCGCCGGACCAGGTGCAGGCACGGGACGAGACGAGCTTCGCGCCGGGAGCGGCGCCGTCCATCCTGCCGCCGAACAGGCCGTTGGCGGCGGTGATACCGGCGACGTGCGTGCCGTGCTCGGACTCGATGACGCCGATGTTGACGAAGTCGGCCTTCGCGCCGGCCTCGTTGTAGACGACGTCCTTGCGGACCTCGACGACGAACGGCTGGCGCTCGGCGACATCGGTGGCCGGGTTGTCGGTGCCGAAGTACCCGATCTGGAAGCCGTCCTTGTACGGCTTCATCGGGGTGTCGTCACCGAAGTCGAAGTTGTTGTTCAGGTCGACCCGGACCGTGCCGGCCGCGGCGTCGTAGAGGACGCCCCACGAGTCGGTCTTGTCGCCGTCCCGGTTCGCGTCGCCCGCCGCGTCGCCGCCGGTGGTGTACGACTCCAGGAAGGTGCTGATCCGGTACGAGCCCGCGGGCGCCGTCCAGGTCTTGCCGCCGAAGGTGAAGGTCGGCCCGGACACCGAGGTGACCATCGGGCGCCACGTGCGGTCGGCGTCCACGACCGGGTCGGTCGCCGTCACCCAGTCGACGATCTTGCGCTCGCCGGTGGTGGTCTTCCGCAGCGCGGGGTGGGCGAGGTCCACGCCCGAGTCCAGGATGCCGATGGTGATACCGCGGCCGTCCGACTTCGGGTTCTTCGCCACGAAGTCGACGGCGCCCGTCTCGAAGGACGGGTTGTACGGGTTCTCGGCGGGGGTCTTCTTGCCGGGGGCCGGGTAACTGCCCGTTGCCTTCGCGCCCTTGGTGGTGTGCGCGCTCGGCGTCGGGTCGTCGAGGGGTATCTCCTCGCGCAGGTCGATGCCGTGCACGGAGGACAGCTTCGTGGCGGCGGCGATGGCCGAGTCGGCCTTCGCGGTGGGGACGGTGGCACGGACGTAGCCGAGCTTGTCGTACGTACGGCCCACCAGGCCGCCCTTGACCGCGTCGAGCTGCTCGGCGACCTGCTCGGTCTTGCCGGGGGCCGTGGCCACCATCATCGTGACCGTCTTGGCACCGTCGGCCTTCGCCTCGGCGAGCAGATCGGCGTCGTCCGAACCAAGCTTGTCGTGGGCGGACTTGACGGTGGGGTCGGCCGCGGGTGCGGCCTGGTCGGCGGACATGGCCATGGGTATCGGCCCGGCCGCGGAGAGCGCGGCGACGAGACCCGCGGCCACGGCTATGCGGGCCACATGTCTTGCACCCGATATCGGATCGCGCTGGGGGGTGAGGGTCATCGGCATCCCTTGTAGGTAAAGGAACGAGCGTGGCGCGACCGGGCTGGTCAACCTCGGTCACGTTGGTCCGGAATGCGACCCCGGACGACCGCACAGCTTTACGCAAGGGACAGATGTTTGGGGAGTGTTGACCGAAACGATATGCATGTATGGGGAAAACCCGCGATGGCCTTTACGGGTATACCTCGCGATCGAGCCCAAGTCGCCCACGTAAGCGCTCCGCTGGGAACGCGGTGATGGACCCGCGGGCCGATGGGGGCTGGTCGCGCAGTTCCCCGCGCCCCTT